>CALBKR010000265.1 GCA_937896105.1 uncultured Bacteroidales bacterium | reverse complement strand
TGGATGTCTTTGGGGTTAGGTGCCCTGTTGCTCCTGCTATGGCGGACAGGAGTGTTGCGTTATGTGTGGAATTTTATAGTAAAAGTTTTCGGGTTATGCATAAGAGTTTTTCGTTCAAAGGAATAAACCGGAGCACTGATGTCGTGCTGGCGCAGGACGGCGAGTGCTCCGAGGTCATTAACCTGCGTCTTGTCAATGGTTTCTTGCGCCCGGTTCCAGCACCACTGAAGGTTGCCGGCCTGGAGTGTAGATATTCTGCAATTTATTATCACGTGAAGGCAATGCGTTATCTGTGTATAACCGATGATAACCGGAAAACGTTGCATTTCTTTGACAATGAGTGGAACCCGATTATGGCCGGTAATGATATTCTGGCTTTCGATAAATTGCGTCTGGTTACAGGCATTGAGTTTGTCGGGAATATTGTGTGCTGTCTTACAACGTATTGTATAATTTATCTATTGTTTGAAAACGGTACATATCGTTGGCTTGGCGAGCGCCCCGAGATACCAGGTTTTGAAGTAGCCGTTAATTCTAAGGTTGAATATGTGGTCTCGGATGAAAAATACTATATGACCGGCGCCGCAGATGATATTGAAAGCACTTGGGGGTATAATGAAAAGGGGTATATCGACAATTGTATCTCGTTGTTGAATACATCGGGACATTATATAGACAGGTCGTTGTTCAGGGTTGCATTGCGCCTTTATGATGGCAGTTATGTAAATGCCTCGGGTATCATTTACGTGAGTGACGAGTCAAGGGGTGATGGTGTGGAACGTGATGGGCGCAATATGGTTTCAGGGCCTATGACATCTGATACCGACTCCAAATACAAGGTGTCTGTCAGGGGCTTCAAACCTGAATTCAAATTCGATACCTCAGCTTTGGTTGCCTGGAAGAATATTGTCGTCGGCATTGATCTCTTTTCCACTGCCTCCATAATGGGCAAGAAATCCCTCTTGGACGGTAGAGTGAACAAGTTTGAGAAATATGTGGCAAAGCAGCCCGATGAACTATGGGAGGATATCGCTACAGCTTCGCTCTATTACAAAGTTGCTGAGTATGACATCGATGGCAAGCTGCTTAGCCGTGTCGAGGATGTTTCCCTCGTGAATCTGGCACTGCAACAGGCTCTCGATACGTCGATTCTCGTATCTTCGTTTGCCGGGATTGATGCACGGAGCAGCTTTGTCTACAATGGAAGGCTTCATATTGCTTCCTTACGCGAGTACTTCTTCCAAGGGTATGGCTCCGGGGCTTTAATTCCTGTTGCTATGACAACAAAGGCTGTAGAGATTGTTTCGGTTCAGACCAAAATCCGTACGGTCAATGGCGATTTCATAACAGAAAAGTATATATCAAGTCCGTTATTGGGCTACAACGGATATTGTTATGAGTTGCCGCCATTGTTGTCGTACCCCGACCATAGAGCTTGTGAAATGACTGTTTTTGTAATGATTGACGACGAGGTCTATTCAAAGAGCTTTCCTCTTACAGCACACAAATATCTGAATATGGCCTATTATTTGCATAAGTGGTATTCGCCATATACGGTTACCCAACAGTTTGTGTTTGGAGGTGCCAATGCCTCAGTCAAGGCACCGGTAGATGTTGTGCTGCGTGTCTTTGGCTACACTGTGGGTGTGCACGAGGTGGTTTATGATGCTTCGTCGGGTTCGTGGAAATATAACGGCGAGAACTTCCCACCACGCGGATACTCTTCAATAAGGGCTTTTGAGGTTCCACGTGGTGCAGTAAATGGCGACAAGATGGTCTTTACTATCAAGCGGATGACAAGTGACTATTCGTTCAAGGATATCTACAACATTCCCATAGATGAGACTTGGGAACTTGTCGATGATATACGTGAGATTGATGACCAGCCTTTTGAGGAACGGCGTAATGTGTTGAAGGTTTCAATGCCTGAAAATCCATTTGTTTTCCCTACTACGACTGTTTACACGCCTTCCGAAGGCGAGATTTTGGGGCTTGCTGCAAATACCACGGCACTGTCGCAGGGACAGTTCGGACAGTATCCGCTTTATGTGTTCTGTTCCGACGGCATCTGGGCAATGCAGGTCGATGCATCTGGTACACTTGCTTATGTAGCTTGTCACCAGCTCTCGCGCGATATTTGTGTGAATGGCGCAACAATATGCGGTATTGGCGGTGGAGTTGTCTTTGCTGCCAAGCAAGGGCTTATGTTGCTTGTGGGTAACAG
>CALBKR010000264.1 GCA_937896105.1 uncultured Bacteroidales bacterium | reverse complement strand
GAGAGGGATTAACAAGTTGCGCGACCCGGCCTACAAGGCACTCTTCATTGTGAACCCGAGCAACCCGCCGAGCTATGCCATAGACAACAGGACGGTGGATATGATTGTAGACATTGTGGAGCGTTGGAACCCCAACCTGATGATTGTCACCGACGATGTCTACGCAACCTATGTGCCTGGCTTCCAGTCACTGATGGCACGGCTTCCGCACAACACCATCTGCGTCTATTCATTCTCAAAATATTTCGGTGCCACAGGATGGCGCAGTGCCGTCATTGCCCTGCACCGCGACAACATATTCGACAAGCTCATTGCACGCCTGCCACGCAAGCGCAGGGGCGAGATGCAGCAACGCTACAGAAGCATAAGGAGCGATGTGGAGAATATGCGCTTCATTGACCGTATGGTGGCCGACAGCCGACAGGTAGCACTGAACCACACTGCCGGCCTGTCACTGCCGCAGCAGTTGCAGATGACGCTGTTTGCACTCTACTCCATCATCGACAAGCGCGAGGGCGACGGCTACCGCCTGAAGATGCAGCAGATAATCTCGAAGCGCCTCGGCAACCTGTGGGAGAGTATGGGTTTTACGCTTGTGGATGACCCGTTGCGTGCCGGGTACTACTCGGAGATTGACCTCACGGTGTGGGGCAAGCGCATATACGGCGAGGATTTTGTCGACTGGCTACGGCTGAACTACAGCCCTCTCGATGTGGTGTTCCGCCTTGCGACGGAGACATCGTTGGTGGTGCTCAACGGCGGCGGCTTCGACGGCCCCGAATGGAGCATACGTGTGTCGCTTGCCAACCTCAGGGAGCAGGACTACACCACTATTGGGCAGAAGGTGCGCAGTATCTTCGACTCATACGCCGAGCGATGGAGAAAGAGCCTGCCGGAGATAGTATAAGCGTGGTATGAGCTCCGCCGCGCTCAAGTTTCGCTGTAGGGGCAGACCAGTGTCTCTGCCCAAAAACAAGTAATTCAGGTGCACAAGGGCGAACCGATGTGTTCGCCCCTACAGGAGATGACATAACGCTAAAATATCAAACAACATGAAAAAGATGAAGAAGTATCGTTGCAAGGTTTGCAAGTGGGTCTATGACCCGGAGTTTGGTGACATAAAGGGTGGTATTCCCGCGAATACGGCATTTGAGGATTTGCCGGCCGACTGGGTTTGCCCTGTGTGCAAAGCCGAGAGAAACAAGTTCGAGGAGTTTGGATAAGAACGCATTAATGCTTTTATTGAACTCCCTCCGCGATTATTGAACTCCCTCCGCGACTATGTCGCTCGTCCCTCTTCAACAAGAGAGACAATAACTTATCAGTCCTAAATCATAAGCGCAGCCAACTCCTCCACTGTTTTAGGGGAGATGCCGTAGGCGGAGGGGTATACAACAGGGGAGCAATAGAGGTGCCGTAGGCGGAGGGGTATGAAAGGACTCTTATTGGCAATATAAAACCTCTCCGGTGTTGCACGCAACACCGGAGAGGTAATTATAATATGTCAGGCTCTATCAAGCAAGCACTTCTGCAATGAACGCCTGCATCTCGGCCTGGTGAGCCTCAACGCTCTGCAACAGCTTGAACTGTGCCTTTGAGCGTACAAGGTTGTGCTCGGGATACTGTATCTTGTAGTATGTATCGCCATTGATGTAGTCGGCCAAGAAACGTACTGTCTGCATATATGGGAACAGAGCAGCTGCGTATGGCAGGTTCTCAACCTCAAGAGGTGTGATGAACGATGCAGCCGACTTCAGGTAACCCTTTGTAAAGGACTTGAAGATTTCCATATTGAAGTTCACGTTGTCGAGGTCCTTGTCATCCTCCTTGCCGGTGTTGGCTGCAGAGCGCAGATAGTCACCGAAATCGGAGAAGATGAAGTTCGGCATCACTGTATCGAGGTCGATTACACAAAGCACGTTGCCCTGCTTGTCGAAGAGGATGTTGTCGACCTTGGTATCGCAGTGACAGATACGCTTCGGGAGCTTGCCCTCGCGGTGCAGACGCTCGCCCTTGCACATCTCCTCGGCGCGTGCCTCGAGTTCGTCAACGAGCCACTGCACCTCGGCAAGGCGGCCTGCCTTGTTCTCGGCTACAGCCTCGCGGAGCTGCTGCAGGCGGAACTCCATATTGTGGAAATCCTTGATGGTCTCGCCAAGCTGAACGGGGATATCGGCCAGCATTGCCTGGAAGTTACCGAATGTCTCGCCTACGATGTACGATGTCTCGGGAGTAACGGCTGTCATACCCTCGGTGTCGGGGATGAACTCCATCACACGCCAGTACTTTTCGCCATCGAAATGGTAGTACTTGCCATCCTTGGCAGGAACGAACTTGAGCACTTTACGTGCGATGTCGTCGGTACCTGCTGCAACAAGCTTGCCGTGTATGTGCTCGGTCACTGCAACGATATTGTTCATCAGCATATCCACATCGGGGAAGATAGCGTTGTTAACGTGCTGCAATACGTAATCGGGAGCATCGCCCTCGGTCTTTACACGGTAGGTTGTGTTGATGAGACCATTGCCCAATGGGGCTACTTCTACAACATTGCCTTGAATGTTGAACTGAGAAACAATTGTGTTCATTGGAGTAATATTTTAAAGGTTAGTATTTGCTTTTGCGGCGCATAAAACAAGATATATGGTTGTCATTCTGAGCAGAACGGAAAATCCCATCATACATTGGGCGAGATCCTTCACATACGTTCAGGATGACATAACAGCCCACTTGTGGGCAGGAACCAAATTTTATCTTAAAATAATCGCCATAGGCAAAAGTAAACAAAAGAAAAGAGCATTACAAGATTAAAGGGGAATATTTATGGCGAGCCACTAAAATTGCGTACAAAAGAAGGTGACCCAAGTCACCTTCTTTTGTATGAGGCGTGAATAAAAAGTAAAGTTCAAGGCTTGTGA
>CALBKR010000263.1 GCA_937896105.1 uncultured Bacteroidales bacterium | reverse complement strand
CGGCCGTATCCGGGCCAATAATAGTTGTAATCCTCGACAGCGATGCTTGTTACAGGAATATACTCCTCGAGCACCTGCACCGGGATATTAAAAGCAAAATTACCTACGCTGTAATTGATGCAATAGTCCATATAGTCAGGAGTGTCGTCGCCGTCATTATCGGGCGTCTCGGCAATACCTTGCACAATTACCGAACCCTCGCTATCCGAGACCTGACTGACGTACGGAGCATTAGGGCCGCCTATCGTCCAGACGCCCTCGCTCTCGACAGAGACAACCTCTTTTCCATCAATATCATAGAATCTCACATAGTAGCCGTCGAGGGAGATTTTATCACCCACACGCATCGAGATTGAAGGAGACTCTTTTCCTTCATCATTATATATTATCGCACTCACGGCAACAGATGCTGTAAGAGTATAGTAATTCGAGGGATAAACAGCTGTGTTATCGCCCGTCCAAGTAATAGTGGCACCGCCGCTTACCTCAAGCGGATAGATAAGACCGCTTGAAGGGTCGTATAGTTTGAAGCTGATAGCCTCGCCATTATCACTCGCCTCACCACCCACACGAAGAGTATATACGCGTGTAGGCTCACCCGCAGTGGCATCAATCTGACGATACTCCGATGCAACCGCCCTGAGTTCGCCATTAACAAATGCAGCAACCTCGGGCAAGGCATCACTACCGTAAAGTCCATAATTGCCACAATCGACAACCGCATAGACAACCGTCTCGAGCTGATAACTACCCGAGGGATTCGTCCACCCGCTTTGTGCAAATGCGCTCATCCCGAGAAGCATTAGCAACGAACTTAATAAAAACTTTTTCATAACAAAAAAATTAAAATTATCGATTACTTATTCGCTTAAAAAAAGTCAATTCCTACTGAATGCAAGATATATATAATTGCGCCGCTGTTTTTTCACTCAAAAAAAAAGTTTTTTAACTGTAAAGACATATAAACAGAAATAAGGTACATTACGTAAAAAAAAGAGGTCGTCGGCATTGAAAAGTATCGAAGAGAACAATTTTTGGTTACATTTGCATAGAAGGGTAAAAAAAAAGAATTGGGTGTAAGTTTTTTTTACGGATAACAACAGTTGTATTAATATTTATTTTTGTCGGGTGCAATAACAAAAGCGACAACAGCCACCACCAGCTACACAGTAGCAAAGCAATGGCTATTGCCGATAGTCTGCGCGATGCCGACGAGTTTAAACATTACATAGCATATTACGACTCGATAAACGACAGGCGTAGCGAGCTGCTCATAAGGCAGAAATATGGTAACATATTGCGCAACCGTTCGCAGTTCGATGCAGCCATAAGAGAGCACGAGGTATGCATACGGCTTGCTACCGAACTAAAAGACACAATACAGCTGATTATAGCATACAATAATCAAGGTACAAATTTCAGACGCATCGGCGACCTTAAAGAGGCCGCCAACCATCATTATGCAGCTCTAAACCTCTATGACAAGACCACAAGCGACACCTCGTACATAGCACGCAAAAATCAGGTGCGCACACTAAACGGCCTTGGCAACGTGATGCTATCATTGGGCAACACACAGGTAGCCGAGGAGATGTTCCGACGCGCTCTACAAGGCGAAAAAGAACTACATAGCAGTACCGGGCAGGCAATAAACTATGCCAATATTGGAGCGATAAAAAGAGACAAAAACGAAATAGACTCGGCACGAATATATTACAATATGTCGATGCAGAAGAACCAAGAAGCAAACAATCCCATAGGAATAAGCATCTGTTACTATAATCTTGGAGAGATAGACGAGACCGAGAGCAATTTTGCAGCTGCACGAGACAACTACCTTAAAAGTTACGAAATAGGACTTAAGAGCAAAGATACGTGGCACTGGCTGAACGCCTGCACCGCCCTTGCACAGCTAAGCCTCAAAGAGAAGGACTACAGCGAAGCATTAAGGCGCAATAACGAAGCATTGGAGGCCGCAAACAGAATCAAGGCAAAAGGACGATTGGCAAGGCTGTATACCCAGCAAGCCAACATATACGAAGCAATAGGAGCGTGGCAAAAAGCACTTGAAAGCACCCACACAGCACAAGCCTACAAGGATAGTATCAACATTGAGAAGAACCGCAGTCACGCACACAATCTGCGCCTCAATTACGAGATAAACAAAAGAAAAGAGGAGATTAACAAAGCACAAGAGTTGCTGCTACACGAGAAGAAAATACGCGAGATAACACTCTGGGGAGGTATTATCACAATAGCACTCACCCTAATAGCCATAGCAGCCATTTTACGTGCGACACACGAGCGCAAAAAGAGCAATGAGGCACTGCAAAAGATAAACAAAGAGCGTCAGAATTTTTATCGAGGAATAACGCATCAGCTACGCACACCGCTGACAGTACTTATAGGAATGACTCACGAATTAAAACGACACATTCCCACCGGCAACGAAATTGCCGAAAAAGAGTTCGATGCAATAACACGAAGAAGCAACGACCTTCTGACCTTAGTAGATAAAATGAGCGAGTACAACAAAAACGGCAACAGCAATGTAGAAGTAAAAGAGTTTCAAGAGAGCGACAATAGCGCAACGCACGACACACTGCTAATAGACGAGAAGCAGCAGAATTATATACTCGTTGCCGAGGACGATAGCGACGTAGCACTGCTCATAACCCGCATCCTAAAGAACGAAGGCTATTGTTTCCGATGGGCAAAGAACGGTAAGGAAGCACTTGAAATTATATCAGTGGAACAACCACAATTAGTGATAACCGACATTATGATGCCACAGATGGACGGTCTTGAACTCATAAAAGCAATACGCGCCGACGAAAGCACAAGCCACATACCCATAATAGTTGTATCTGCACGCACCGACACAGCCGACCGTCTCACCGGCATCGACATAGGCGCCGAAGCATATTTAGGTAAACCATTCATCCCCGATGAACTACTGACAATGACACGCCGACTATTAGAGCAACGCGACATACTAAGAAAGAGATACAGTGCACAGCTGCAAGAAGCCAATCGTTACGACTACATCGAACACACAAAAGAGATTACAAGCATCGAACAAGAGTTTATAAAACAGATAGACGACTACATACACGAGAACATTATGAACTGCAATCTCAGCGCAGTAATGCTTGCCGAACACCTTATAATGAGCACAACCACGCTGAACCGCAAGATAAACAGCATAACAGGAACAAACACCACAAACTACATACGCCAACGAAAATTGGCACGTGCACGTTACCTACTTACAAACTCGCAAATGTCGATGGGCGAGATACAGGTCGTCTGCGGATTCGAGTCGCCTAGTTACTTCAGCCGAGCCTTCAAAGCCGAGTATGGCGAGTCGCCCACCGAATACCGCAGAAAACAAGCCAGCCAACCTCTTGCAGCCTCTTCGTGAAATACCAATCAACAAAAAACTCGATAAAAACAAGAAATATTCGTTTATTTAACGTCAAAAAGACAAATTTTGTCTTTACAGTTAAAATCAAATTAGTTTCAGTGAAAAAGAACACCCCTTATTATTGTCATCTTTGCAGCAGAGCAAATGCAATAAAAT
>CALBKR010000262.1 GCA_937896105.1 uncultured Bacteroidales bacterium | reverse complement strand
GCTGCAAGTCTTTGAGGGAATTGCGTGTGTTGTGCGAGGCGGCACCGATGTGTTCGGCCGATATCGCCGATGCCGATGTCTATGTGCGCACACTGTTGCTCGTCCCGCAAGGCAAGGTCGGTGAGTATGGCTTTGCCCGTGTGTGGGACAGGTTCGGAAATGTCGAGGAACTTCAGTGATAGATAAACAATAATAAGGGCGGTGCTGTTTATTCTGTATGAGCAGAATGATAGCCCGTCTTTTTATTTTATTGGCTGTTGTTGCGATGTTTTTCTCCTGTGGCAGCAACGCTTTCGGTTATGTGAGTGCGAAGGAGTGTGTTCGTGAAATATCCTATCCTTTTGCTGTGCGCGAGGAGCGACAGGCTGTCTTCCCTCATCTGCATTATTCGGTCGATATGCATACGCTCGACAGGGAGAATAGCCTTGTTGAGCTTTCGTTCTTTTTCCTGAAGGAGCAGGGAGACAGCCTTTTGTGGGTGGAGTGTGTGGAGAGTGTACCAGTGGCGCTTATTGACACTGCCGGCCATAAAATGTGGGCTTATCACGCGTTGTAGGTTTTACATTTATTGTTACCTTCACCTAAAGGTGCAGCTAACTCTTTTTGGGGCGGCAAGCCGCACTCCTTTAGGGAGCTAAAGCTCCCGTCGTCGCAAACAACGCTAATTTCGCGTTGTCGCGGTGAAAATAATCAAATCAAGCTTTGTTATTTTCGCTCATTTATTGTTACCTTCGCATAAATAATGAAATTGTATGAAGATAGGCGATAAGGTGCGTTTCATTTACGAGAGCGGTGGCGGTGTGGTTACCGGCTTTCGTGGCAAGGATATAGTGCTTGTAGAGGACAAGGATGGCTTTGAAATCCCTATGCAGGTGCGTGAGTGTGTAGTTGTTGATACAAATGAATATAATTTCGTGAAGAAGAGTGTCTCCGTTAAGGATGAGGCTTCTGCTCCCAAGCCAAAGGCTACGCAACCGGCGAAGGTCGCAGCAGATGAAGAGGAGGATTTTGACCCTGTGGTGACATATCGCCCGGCAGAGCGCTCCGAGGGTGAGCGACTTAATGTGGTGCTTGCATTCCTGCCGATGGACGAGAAATCGCTGAGCAATTCGCGCTTCGAGGCATATATCATCAACGACAGTAACTACAGCCTCTATTTCACCTATCTGTCAGCACAAGGGCGCAGCTGGTCGCTGCGTGGCAATGGCCTGCTCGAACCCAATTCAAAGATGTTCATCGAGGAGTTCGGGCGCGAGGAACTTAACGATATGGAACGTGTATGCGTTCAGCTCCTGCCTTTCAAGGAGAAGAGACCTTTTGCCTTGAAGCCTGCAATAAACATAGAGCGCCGCATCGACACGGTAAAGTTCTATAAGCTGCATCTTTTCCGCGAGAATCCATTCTTTGATGAAGGAGCGCTGGTATATGACCTTGTTGTCGATGACAAGCCTGTGAAGGAGATTTTTACCGATGCTGATGAGGTAAAGGTGGCAATTCTTGGCAAGAAGGATGCCGATGCACCGGCAATGCCAGCCCGGGAACAGAGGATTACAAAAGGCACAGACATCCTCGAGGTCGACCTGCATATCGAGGAACTGCTTGAGACAACAGCCGGGATGAACAGCTTCGATATTCTCAACCATCAGCTCGATGTGGTGCGCAAGACAATTGATGAGAATATAAGATACAAGGGAAAGAAGATTGTCTTCATCCACGGCAAGGGCGAGGGTGTGCTGCGCAATGCGATAATGCAGGAGCTGCGACGCAAATATCCGCGTTGCCTCTCACAGGATGCATCGTTCCAGAAATATGGATTCGGTGCTACAATGGTGATAATAAAATAGAGTAAATAATTCAAAATACAATATTATGAGCGAGATAAAAGATAGAATGCTTGAGCGTTTTCTTAAATATGTGACATTTGATACCGAGTCGTGCGACGATGCGAATGTCGTGCCAACGACCGAGGGGCAGTTTGTGTTTGCACGTTTCCTTGAACAGGAACTCAAGGCAATGGGGCTGAGCGAGGTGGTTCTCGATGAAAAAGGCTACCTATATGCAACCCTTCCTGCCAACTGCGATAAGAAGATGCCTGTCGTGGGCTTTATTGCACACCTTGATACAAGCCCCGATATGAGCGGCAAGGATGTGAAGCCCCGTGTGGTCGAGGGTTACAAGGGTGGTGACATCGTGCTTTGCAAGGAGGATGGCATTGTGCTCAAGGTGTCCGATTTTCCCGAGGTGGAGGATTACAAAGGAGACGATGTGGTGGTGACCGACGGTCACACGCTGCTCGGTGCCGATGACAAGGCCGGTGTGGCAGAGATTATCTCTGCTATCGATTACCTTATGGCTCATCCTGAAATAGAGCACGGAAAGATACGCATCGCCTTCAACCCCGATGAGGAGATAGGGCGCGGTGCTCACAATTTCAATGTTCCGCTATTCGGTTGCGACTGGGCGTATACCGTTGACGGCAGCTGCGAGGGTGAACTTGAATTCGAGAATTTCAATGCGGGTAGTGCCAATTTCACCATTAATGGCCGCAATGTGCATCCCGGTTATGCAAAGGGCAAGATGCTTAATGCCCTCAGGGTGGCAACAGCCATTGTCGAGGCTGTCCCTGCTGCCGAATCGCCCGAGTGCACAACCGGTTACGAGGGTTTCTATCATCTTATGGGTATAAACGGAGGTGTAGACCACGCAACAGTTTCATATATTATCCGCGACCATAACCGCGAGATTTTTGAGAAACGTATGGCGTTTATGCGCAAGGTCGAGGCTTTGATGAATGAGAAGTTCGGCATCGGTGTCGTTTCTCTTGAACTCAAGGAGCAGTACCGAAATATGCGCGAACAGGTAGAGCCGAAGATGCATATCATTGAACTCGCAAAGGCGGCAATGGAGAAAGCGGGTGTCGTGCCACGCATAAAGCCTATTCGTGGCGGCACTGATGGTGCACAGCTCTCATTTATGGGGCTGCCCTGTCCTAACCTCTTCGCAGGCGGCATAAATTTCCACAGCCGTTACGAGTTCGTGTCGGTACAGGTGATGGAGAAGGCGGTGATGACAATCGTGAATATCGCTGCCGGAGTCAAAGGACTGGTAAAATGAATTAACTTACTTTATTGCTATAAATGAATTCCTAAGTTTCATTGAGTTAATGCAAGAGAGGGTGACTAAAAAGCAAATTTCTACGTTACGTTTGGCTTCAAAATCCTCATT
>CALBKR010000261.1 GCA_937896105.1 uncultured Bacteroidales bacterium | reverse complement strand
ATGATAACCAGTTCTTCATAGAGGAGTGGATGCCTTTTGCCGATCTTGCGCACAAACTGCCGTTGACCGAACAGCAGCTTATGGACAGGTTGACAAGGAAGAACATAATTGAGTTTACCGAGGGCAAACTTACCTATTTTGTCTGCGCCGATTCGATATTGAGAAAGAATGATACCAAGCCTATTGAGATGGTTGCTGATGAGATAAAGGAACTACTTATAAATTCCAAGAAAGCCAATTTTATAAAGACGGTAAAACGTTCGCTTTATGATGAGGCTGTGAAGAGTGGTCAGGCTGTTTTGTATTAATGTTAATAAAAAGCCCATAGTGGCAGGTGATTGTATATGAATATCCGTAAGTTTTTTATAGTTCTTTCGTTTTGTGTCTGTTCTTTGATATTATCCGTACAGCGCACCGTTGCACAGGATAATGTAATTGACAGGGTAGAGTGGGTTGTCGGCGACAAGGCAATTCTGCGTTCTGACATAGAGGAAGCTATCCGCTATTGGGTCTCTACCGGCAGAACCTTTGATGGTGACCCCTATTGCGTGGTCGGTGAGGATCTTGCTGTGCAGCAGCTCTTCCTGCATCAGGCCGCACTCGATAGTATTGAGGTCAACGAGAGTGAAATTATCCGTCAGGTAGAGGCGCAAATGGAGCACGTTATCCAGCAAATCGGTTCAAAGGAGAAGATGGAGGAGTATTTCAATATGAACTCTGCCGAAATTCGTGAGATGTACCGTGAGCAGCTGTATAATATGCAGATGGCCGAGAGGATGAAGATGAAGATTGTTGGCGATATCAAGGTGTCACCGGCGCTTGTAAGGCGTTTTGTCGACTCCTTGCCGAAGGATAGTATCCCCTTTGTACAGCAGCAGGTTGAGGTGCAGATAATAACTATGCAGCCCGAAATCGACCTCGAGGAGATAGAGCGTGTGAAAGGTGAACTGCGTGAATACACAGAACGTATAATGAACGGTGAGACAAGTTTTTCGACAATGGCGTTGATGTACTCCGAGGATCCGGGCTCTGCACGTCGTGGCGGTGAATTGGGCTTTATGGGGCGTGGTCAGTTCCAGCCTGAGTTTTCTGCAGTGGCGTTTAATCTTACCGACCCCGGCAAGGTTTCAAAGATTGTCGAGACCGAGTACGGCTTCCATATAATCCAGCTTATAGAGAAACGGGGTGACAAGGTAAATGTGCGTCACATTTTAAGGAAACCGCAGCACTCCAACGAGAATCTCAAGGCAATGCTTCTTCGCCTCGATTCGCTCTCTACAGGCATAAAGGAGGGCGAAATGTCCTTCGAGGATGCAGTCGGTATCTATTCCGATGACAAGGATACCCGCAACAACTACGGTATTATGTACAATAAGATGAGTGCATCATCACATTTTGCACTTGATGAACTCCCCGTTGATGTTGCCCGTGTAATTGAGAAACTCGAGGTTGGAGATATCTCGCAGCCTTTCGCTTGGTTGCTTGATAATGGCAAGACCGTATGCGCCATCGCTAAGGTCAAGTCAAGAACTGATGCGCACGTTGCAACGTTCAACGAAGACTATGACGTGTTGCGCCAGATGTATCAGGCCAAGTTGAGCGAGGAGAGAATCAAAGAGTGGGTGAAGAAGAAACAGCGCGATACTTATGTGCGTATAAACAAGGATAGCCGTGGCTGTGATTTCATCTATCCCGATTGGAATTTCTACGAAGACAAATAACCTTTTGGTAGATGCGAAGGATTATTCCTATCTTGTTTCTCCTGTTTTCATCATTTCCTGTCGCTTCACAGGAGCTTGTAGGTGATACAGTGCGTCAGGTGGCAAATAATAGAAGCTATCTGCACCTGCTGCATACGGATATCACCCGTTTCGATGAGGCTGTGAACCCCGATGCCTGGATATTGGTCGGGAATGTCCGTTTTCGTCGTGACAGTATGTATATGTCCTGTGACAGTGC
>CALBKR010000260.1 GCA_937896105.1 uncultured Bacteroidales bacterium | reverse complement strand
TGAACTGAGAAAAGATCCGGCTGAAAGAGCCAAGATGATCAATCAATCAGATATTACTTTCCTGTGTCTGCCGGATGCGGCTTCACGCGAAGCAGTTTCTCTGATAGATCCTGACAATAAACATACAAAAGGCTCTTGAATATAGATTCGAAGGCTGCGCATTCCTGCAGGTTGAAACCGATGCCAATGGGAAAGCCATAGAATGTGACTACATAGGCGGCATAATAGTGCAGATGCCGTTCAAGAAACCGGCGCGGATAGAGAACCTTGAGATAGTAGTACCGAATAGCAACACCTCAATATATTCCGCGCGTATAAGGAACAACACCGATGAGTATGACCGGAAGGTAAGAGCAATACACAAATCCATCAGGAGATGTGCTAAACCGATAATCGAGGCAATTGAAAACGGCGATTGCTCTTTGCCTGCAAATGAACAGCTGTTTATAGCAATAAACATCAGCAGCAAAGATGCAGAACCATATTTCCCCGGCGGGAGCGATGCCTTGCGTGAATATGTTGTGAGCAGGCTTAAAGAGAATGAGCGCTTGAAGAGAAACGGAATAACCGGACACATCACCGTAGAGTTCGCAATTGGAACAGACGGGTATGCATCGGATATCCATATCAAGGATAACGACATTTCAGGACTCAAAAGCACAAAGCCACTCAACAAGAATAAAATGGAGAGAATTACAGCCAAGGCTGTAACCGAAGCCTTCAGGGAAATGCCCCGATGGCAACCCGGCCGACCGGACTGCAGAATAGCCTGCACACTCTGCACAATGCAAATAGAAATAAAATGACCCGATTATGACAACTCTGCTGATACATATACTCAAGTGGGCATTGTGCCTTGCAGTGCTTTACATCCCATTCACGCTGCTGTTGCGCAAGGAGACATTCGCATCACTCAACCGCAGAATGTTGTTGGGTATAGTCGCTGTGTCGGCGATGTTGCCACTCTTCACTGTCCGTTTCACAATAGAGAAGGAAATAGAGGTTGCCGATGCAACCGAACCGGTAGCGACAATAGTCGCAGAGACAAATGCAGCACAACAAGCCGCTGCTGCAGCCACTTCAGAAACAGAAGAGCGCAGTGATAAATGGCAGCCCTTCACCTGGGAGAATGCAGCCATTCTGTACCTCATCGGGCTATGCACTGCTTTGCTTTTGGAAGGAATAGGCATCGCAAGGACACGACAGGCCATCAGACGCGGCACGATATGGCGCGAAAAGCGTAATGGAATGACCATACACTGCCACGCAAACGACACGACCCCATTCAGTTGGTTCAGCCACATAGTGATATCGCAGAACGACTACAATGAATGTGGCAATGAGATACTGTTGCACGAGGAGGGACACATCCGCCACCGCCACTCTTGGGATATGCTCTTTATCGGACTGGCAAAAACCCTGCAATGGTTCAATCCTTTTATATATATGCTATCGGACGACATCAAGGAGATACACGAATACGAAGCCGACAAGTATGTGCTCGAGCACCACAGCGATGCAGGAGCCTACCAGTTGCTTCTTCTCAAGAAAGCCGCACAGGGCAAGATGTTCCCGTTGGCAAACAATTTCGGACGCAGCAGTGTACGCAGACGCATAACAATGATGGCACGCAAACGCAGTAGCCGCAGCAACTGTGCAAAATGGCTATATCTGTTGCCGATGTCGGCAGCCTGCACAGCGATATTTGCACAACCCGAATATGTCTATATTGCAAACAGTGCAGCAACCGCACAGCAGACAATGAGCATAACCGCCCCTTCACCAGCCGTTGCAGGTGAGGAAAACAGAGAGAAGACTACCCCACCTCGCCACATTCCCGCCGGGCAGTACACATCCATTCCCTACAGCAACAGGGCAACAACTCTCCCTGCCAGGGTTGCACAGATAGAGTTTCCCGATACCGATGAGAGCGAACTGCGATACGACACCTTCTACGAATACATAGATATCGACAATTCACATTCAGCCGAGGCACTCAAGGCTACCGGCATACACAAGTGCGACATCAGGGTACGCTTCACGGCAGGTATCGACGGACGCCCCAGCAACATAGTCACAAGCAATTGCAACATAACAGCACCTGCAGTCACTGCACCAAGGGACATCAGCCGCATAAAGGCCGCAGCAGCATCTGCCGCTACACGGCACATAGCCACACGGCAGTGGCACACCGGATGCAGGACAGAATATGACGCATATATTATCTACCACCACGGCCCGGCATCATCGATACACGGCAACCTCGCACAGCGCACAATGATGGTAGGCTCAACAGCAATAAGATAAAAGAAGAGATATGAAAAGAACAGGCATAACACTATTGCTCATAACAGCACTGCTTCAAGGCATCATTGCGCAGGCTCCCCAAAATGATTCCGCGCAACGCAACAGCCTCGACAATATCATCATACGCACCGCCATCAAGCAGAGTCTCTTCCCCGAAGAACGCGCCTATCTGCATTTCGACAACACCGCCTACTACCTTGGCGAGACAATGTGGTTCAAGGCATATGTGGTGAGCGGTGTCAACGACGAGCCAACCACTATGAGCCGCGTGCTGTATGTTGAGCTCGTCTCGCCCGAGGGTTATGTCGTGCAGACCAACAAATACAAGATAGAGGACGACGGCTGCTGCGACGGTGCGTTTGAACTCAACCCGTTGCTCCTTTCGGGCTACTACGAGGTACGCGCCTACACACGTTATATGCTCAACCGTGGCAAGGATGCCATTTTCAGCCGGGTATTCCCCATCTTCGACAAAGTGAACGCCGACAACTGGGATTTCAAGAATA
The DNA here is from genome assembly GCA_937896105.1 of uncultured Bacteroidales bacterium. The sequence continues at coordinate 3,630 of CALBKR010000260.1, read as the reverse complement.
TGCTCGACCGCCGCAGAGGATTCCTTGTGGACATTGAAGAGGACGACAGCATAACAGGTCTCGACCGTGAGGTCGAGTGGGTAAACAGCACATTGCCCGAATGTGCCCTCAATTTCTACCCCGAAAGCGGACACCTTGTCGACGGCATTGAAAGCACAGTTGCTTATGAGGTGTTCGGCAGCGACGGCATAAACAGCAGCAAAGAGATAACCATCACAGCCGACGGCGAGCCCTTGCTCACATCAACTCCCGAACATCTTGGCAAAGGCACATTCCGCTTCACTCCACGCAGTGGTGTAAGGTACAAGGCCATCCTCAAGCAAGGCAAGAAAGAGAAGACATTCAACCTGCCAGAAATTGAGGATGAAGGTGCCGTCATTGGTATCACCGCTCAGGATGGCACCTACTGCATCACTGCGAGCAACAATCTTGCCTACGATGTAGAGATGGGATGCGCCGTGATACATCGTGGAAAGACATATTTCTATGAGCGTTTCCACTCCGGCGACAGCAGCATACTATTCGCCATAGACTGCAACACCCTGAGCGAAGGCGTCAACCGCGCAGTACTCTTTGTTAACGACAGCATACCGCTTGCCGAGCGACTCTTCTTTGTCACACACGAAACTCCACAGGAGAGTGACAGAGAGACAGCCAGGCTCGAGGTAACAGGTAACGGCGGCAACATCGACCGCCTGGCATTGGCACCACACGAGAAGATTACACTTGATATCAGACGCGAAGACGGCAAGCCCATCACCGGCGGCAGTTTTTCACTCTCGGTGAGTGATGCAGGCTACCGCGAACAGACATCATACACCTACAACATCTACACCTATATGCTCTTGGGTTCCGAACTCAAAGGCTACATCCCCGACGCGGCACGCTACTTCGACCCCGCGAATGCCAACCGTAACCGCGAGCTCGACCTCATAATGCTCACCCACGGCTGGACATCATACGACTGGAGCAAGCTCAGCACACGTGACACACGGCTCGAGCAACCTATCGAACGCGGAATAACAATAAAGGGACGCTACGTAAAGAAACGCCCCGACAAACGCTTTGGCAGGCTGGACAGGATTATTGTCACCAACAAGCCCAATGTAAACCTTAAGTTCGACATAACATACACCGACAGCATCCTCACCAAGTATAGTTTCAGGAGCGATGCCAACGGCGAGTTCAGGCTCACCACCCCCGATTTCACAGGCAAGCGTGTTGCAAAGCTCACCGGGCCACGTATGTCATACCACAGCGAAGACAGCACCTTCTCCTTTGCCCTCGACAGATATTTCTCACCCGAGATGCGTCTCTACCACTATTGGGAGCGCAACACAGGACTGCCACTCACACAAGAGCAACAGAAAGAACAGCGCGACAGCATAATAAAGATACGACCATTCGAGTATCTCATTTCGCAGGTCGATGTGGTGTCACGCAAGAAACGTGAAGCCAACTACCGCCCGCCGCGCAGCGAGATGCGCTTCGATTTCCTCGACGAGTGGGAATATGCCCAGGATGTCACCTACCTATGCAACGAAAAGACACCCTATATCGACGGCAACGAGTGGCAACAGAGCTTCACAAGCAATTATGTAGGCAACTGGATGAATATGCCCGAGATTACGACATCGCAGCCTACCCTCTCCGGGCTTGATTTATGGGTAATGCCAAGCGGATACACATCGAATGGGATGAGCAGCCACATCAGCAGTTTCTCTGGCTTCAAGCAAGAGGCCGGCAGCGGTTTCCACATCGACGACAACGGCGGCTTCCGCATTAAGGACCCTGCATATTACAATACACTCACAGCAGCCGACATACTGCGCAGCGCATTCTGGCGCCATAACCTCAACTGGTGCTACTGGATACAGTCAATGGTTGTCGATGGCGAATACAGCTCAATGGCTATCCCCACCCCCGACAACGAATACATCAAGGGCATCGATATACAAAAGATGATGAACTTCAAGGAGATTGTCATCCGCTCCGACGAGAACACACGCAAGCAGTTCGGCAATGGCCGTCACATATACAAGGTCAAAGGAAAGAACAAGGGCAATATCGACTACGGCAACTACTACGAAGGCTTCTTCGGCCAAATGGCCATCAACGCCAGGAACGGTAGTGTCGACGATGCCCCCGATGCAATAACACTGGGCGAGAGAGTAAAGTCTATGTCCCACGATGCCATCCCCAACTATGTAGCCTGCTTCATTCCCAACACCGACGAAGACGAGGCCAAAGGGATAATCCCGTTGCTTACCCAACGCAGCAGCACACGCTACACAATGGTATATGGCTACACCGAGAGCAAGCAGTTCTACTCCCCCGACTACAGCACCGTCAAGCCCGATGCCAAAGCTGCCGACTATCGCCGCACACTGCTGTGGGCGCCACACATAACCCCGACCGACGGCAAGCTCACCGTAGAGCTCTACAACAGCAGCTCGGCACAAAGCATAGCAGTGGATGTCGAGGGCTATGCCGACGGGACCTACCACAGCAGCAACAACATCACCACGCGCACCGCCGACCGCAAAAGAAGCACAAACGGCAACATACTGCTACAGGAGAGCCCAATCGTGGGCATACACAATGTCGATGTGCTCGCCTTCTGCTTCAAGCGCACCGAGGAGGGACGCAACCTCTTCAACCACGGGATGTACGACGATGCATTTGAAAAGTTCAACGAAGCATCGGCACTCGGCTATCCCGATGCCGTCTACAACAGTGCAGTCTGTTATATGAACGGATACGGAGTTGAGAGCGACACAATCGAAGCCTTCAAACGCTTCGCACGTGCAGCCGATGCAGGACACGACAGGGCACTCTACAACCTTGCCACCTGTTACCTTGCCGGTATCGGCACCGCCCCAGACGACAGCATTGCCTTCGGGCTCTACAGGAGAGCCGGCGAGGCAGGCTTCTCCAAAGCTTTCGCCACAGTAGCCGACTGCTACCTCACCGGCCGCGGCGTGGCGAAGGACAGCACACTTGCCTATGAATACTACCGCCTCGCTGCAGCCAACAACGAACCCCGTTCGCTCTATATCATCGCCGAAGAGATGGCAAAGGCCGACTCGCTGCTACACCTCAGCAAGCGCAGACTGCGCAAGCAAAGCACAGTAAACTACTACATACGCGCCGCAAAGCTCGGCAATGCCGATGCCCAGTACCGCCTCGCGCAGTTCTACGAAAGCGGATATTATGTAAAGAAGAGCAAGAAAAAAGCATTCAACTGGTATCTGCACGCAGCCAACAACAACCATCCGCAGGCAATGGAAAAGGTAGCATACTGCTACGAAAAGGGACGCGGCACAAAGCGCCAGGACGACAAGGCAGCCCGATGGTACCGCGCAGCAATGCAGCACGGCAGCCAAACAGCAAAGGAAAAGATTGATTGGTACAACATGTTCAGGTTCTTTAGTGAGTAACAAATATAAATTTCAAGAGATAATTATTTATGAGAAAATAGTGTATTTTTGAAAATCATTGAAAAACTTCACATTAACTAATCATGAATAAACTAAACATTATCGCATTATTGACAATCTTCTCCATGTCGTGTCTGAATTCATCGGCACAGTTTGACTCCAAGGATTGGGATAAGCAGAAAGAACTGAC
>CALBKR010000259.1 GCA_937896105.1 uncultured Bacteroidales bacterium | reverse complement strand
CATAATCAGGGGTGTGGCACAGCAGCATAACAAAAGCCGTATCAGCTACCTGTTCCGCCGGCTGCACCTTGCAGGAATCGAAACTGAAGCTATCGGCAATGCCGGCAAAGAAGATACGTTCACGGCCACGCGATATATGCACCGTATCGTCACTCAACAGCACCACACCGTTCCGCCTCATAGCCTGCGCCACAAGGTTGCTGTTGCTCCTTTCGTGGTTACCCATAACAGCATATATGCCATCTGCCGTTTTCACCGATGAAATGGAGGAAAACAGCTTTTCTATGGAATCGTTGTCGGTTACATAATCACCGCCCAAAAGCAATATATCGGGAGACAAGGCATTCAGGCGAGCCACCAATTTATTGAGCCTTGAAGGTGAAAAGAGACTTGGATAGTGAAGGTCGGAGACAAAAGCCACCGTGTAGCCGTCGAACGCCCCAGGCAACTGGCTACTCTCTACTGTATAATGCCTTACACGCCCCACACCGCTACGCGACAATGTTGCACAAGATGAAATTAGCAGCATTACTGCTGCTAAAAACATAAAATTTGTTGAAATCCTCTTCATCGCTCACTTACATATAAGCACCGTCGCATAGGCGGTTATACCCTCTTTGCGCCCCTCAAAGCCAAGTCTTTCGGTCGTCGTCGCCTTTATGGAGATATCATCGGGTGAGATTTCCAACACACCGGCCATCACCTGCTGCATAGCAGGGATATGAGGGTTCAGCTTAGGAGCCTGCGCTGCCACCGTAGCATCGATATTGCCTATCGAGTAGCCCTTCTCCTTTAGAAGAACATTCGTGCGGTGCAACAGTATCTTGCTGTCGATATTCAGGAACTCGTCCGAATTGTCAGGAAACTGGAAGCCGATATCACGCAGATTGGCAGCCCCCAACAACGCATCACATATCGCGTGTATAAGCACATCGGCATCCGAGTGCCCTGCAAGCCCCAACTCATAGGGAATCTTGACTCCGCCTATCCACAAATCACGGTTCTCGGCAAACCTGTGGACATCCATACCAAAACCTACACGTATCATAGTTACAGAATTAACGTCGACTGAAAAGATCTTTCAGACCATCGAGGTCAAAAGAGAGCGAAAAACGCAATGTCTGGTCAAGCGGATTGCTCTGGGCTGTAGATATCAGATAAGCCGCATCGAGCGAGAAGACACTCATACGGAAGCCGGCACCGACTGTAAAGTATTGCCTATTGCCCTTATATGCATTCTCATAGTGGTAGCCGCCACGCAAAGAGAACTGTTGGTTATAGCAATACTCGACACCCAGACCGCCATAAATCTCCTGCATCTCCTCCTTGAAACCGCCTGGGGCATCGGCAAACGACTTGAAAATACCGGTGATAGGTGAAATATCGTTGTAGCCGGTTGTATCAAGCCAGCTCTGATATTCGGAGTAGTAGCTGTTATCGCCCTGCTCATATCCGCTCTCCTCAAGAAACTGGCTATAAGAGGGCTTGGTAGGCACCATCAGTTTGTTGACATCAAGGCTTACAGAGATTGTATTGTACTCATTCAAAGGAATGAGCAATGACGCACCCAAACGCAGGTTTGTAGGTATGAACTGGTTTGTAGCACCACCGTCATAGGAAATCTTTGTACCTATGTTAGAGGCATTAAGGCCAAGACCCAACAGACACTCACGGTTGCCCATCATAAGATACTTGTTATAATAAAGAGCAATATCGGCCGAAAAGGCGTGACCGGGCGACATATCCTCGGTGTAATCATACTGCAGATCGCTGAAGATATACCGCAGCGCAATGGCGGCCGAGAAGGTCTCGGACAGCATTCGCGAATAGGCAACATCAACAGCCATCTCGTACGGTTTTATGGTCATCTCGTTCTCGACAAAGACCTCACCGAGCGAGAAGTATGTCAATGACGCACTCACTGCCGAGTAGTTGCCTATGCGGTAGAAACCGGCAAGGTTCACAAGGTCAATATCACTTACCAGCTGGCGCAGCCAAGGGGTGTATGACATTGACACACCTGCACGCGCAATGTTGAACGGATACTTTGCAGGGTTCCAATATTGTGAATTGGCATCAGGCTCGGTTGCCACACCGACATCTCCGAGCGAACCGGCACGGGCATCAGGAGCTATCGAAAGTGATGTAACACCTGTGTATACAGGGTTGAACTGGTCTTTCTGGGCAAATGCCGGAATGGTCATAAGCACAAGAAAAGACAAAAGAGCTATTCTATTCCTTATCATATATCTTCTTTTTTTATCCCAAAGCACAAACTGCGCCTCGGTATGCCTATATATAACTCTAAAAAAGCCTATTTATTGTTTACAACAACAAATTTCCCGGTCTTGGAGGAAGACACCGCGCCCCCCTCGGCTATGTATGCCCTGACCAGATAGACACCGACAGGCAACGGTTGTCCTCCTTGCCCGGAACCGTCCCAATGGCAGGTATATGTAAAGCCGTCACACACTGTGCGTTCGCTATTCCGCCAAAGCACCTGCCCCTGATAGTTGAATATCTCGATTGTCACCTCGAGCTCGCTCTGCGGACGGTTATGCGTTAGCCTGAAAGTGGCAGGAGCACCCGAAACAACCGGCGCAGGATTTATTTCCAGCTCGGAGAAGTCGGGAGCAATGGATGGGTCGACATAGAATGTTATCTCGGCAACCGATGAGTTGTTGTACAAATCCCACGCACGCAACAGCAGAGTGTGCTCACCGGGCTCAAGAGTGCCCAGAGGCATCATTATCGTTCCGCGCTTGTAGTCGCCCACTACCGCCTCGAAGGCGCTGTTCAGATTGTATGTATAACGGGGACTATTGTCTATTATAGCAGTTATATCGTGCCCGACACCAGTGCCGATTGTGTTTATACCGTTCTCGTCATAGAGCTCAACATAGAGACAAGGTGCAGCATTTACCTCATCGCCATCCCTGAATGTGGGTGAATTGAGATAGAGCTTTATCTCTGGGCCTACACTGTCATTTTCAAACCCTGCAGCCGTACCGCCGACAGTAAAATCGCAGAAATGCCCCTGCGCCGAGCGCACCAGAGAACTGTCGACGGCAAAAAGGTTCAATTTGCCGAAATCGTTGCTGTAACTTATATCCAACGGAACAGGTATCTCTATCGAGAAGCGGCCATTGCACACCGAATCACTGCCCGAAAAGAGAGTTTTGTCATAGGCTGTGTAACTATAGCTTCCGATACCCGTATTATCACGCGTATTCACCTCGGTTGCGCTGTCGAAAAGCGTAGAGTACAACACACCTGTGAAGTCATCTGCCAATTCGCCATCGGGTGAAACAACACGCCCCTCTACATTAAGCAACGAGCCTGCATATACCTGCACAGAGCCGTCCTTGACATCCGTTCCATTCAACCTATCTACCACAAAGCGGTAGCGGGGGTACTTCAGCCGGAGTGCAGGATCACCCAGCAGCACATACTGCAGTTTATTCTCCGACCTGTCGCTACCAAATGTAATCACATTGCATTTTGCCATTCGTGAGGCATCACCGACAGCCATAGCCTCTCCGGTATTTGTAGGCCTCATCAACAACTTTGTAAACTCCTTATTTATCACAGAGTTATAACTCTGCATCACAGTACGCGTGGTAGTAAAGAGCCCCACTGCACCACCCGATGCATTCATTATGGCCGACTCCGCAACCGAATTGTCACCAAGGTCAAACGGACCGATGTCGCACGACGCAGTAACCCAGAAAGGCAGACGTGGTGAATTCAACGCAGACATATCGGCAGCCTTCCACACCATCTCGTGCGACAGCAGGTTTGTGCTGCCGTGCCCCGAATAGTTGACCATAAGTGCGCCCTTGGCCAAACGGTTATAAATCTCCTTTGTAACAACAGGGTATCGCTTACCCGTAGCCGACACCTCTATCGGATAGTTATCCCAATATACACGGTCGACAATATACGACTGGTAGTCTCTTTCAAAAATAACGGCTATGCTGTCTGCATCCTTCATATGCTGATTTGGCATATCATTATCACCATCATCGGCCAAAAGCAGTATAGTGTTCTGCCACTCGCCGGCATCACCGTTCTTCATATATGCAATAGTCTTGTCGACAACGGCATTAGCCTCGGCTACCGATTGCGCCGGTATGCGTCCGATTCCCAAGTCGACTTTGTCATAGAGGTGACCGGAACCTTCATTATCATCAAGATACCCCACATAATCCTCAAGTACATAAGACCTTATGGCATCGACTGAATTCTGTGACTCATAGCAAAGCAACAGATTCTCCTGCTTGCGCCCGGGTGATGTCAACAAACGGTTATCGTACCAACTGTCACCGAAAAGGAGCAGATACTTTGGAGCTTCGGCCTGTGACCCGGCACGGTCGTAAAGCATCTTCATCAGGCGACGATAGGCTGTGACATCGGGAGTGCCCGAAATCTATCCGCGAGATCTACAAGATCGGCAAAGGTCCCTCCAGCTCTCACACCGCAGGTGCGGTGCGCATCGGCAAGACGCTCTGCAGCAGCCTTGAAATCGCCCTTTGACGGAATTATTATCACCATATCTGTCTGACCAAGAGAGTGCAGATTCTGATTGGGGACATCACCCATAACCTTTACCGACGGGAAGGCCCCCTTTACATCGACCGCCACCAACTTGTTGTTATAGCTTGCCGGAGCGACCACCGAGCAAATGTCACCATCGATTACAGCCTCCAATTCGCGCATCTCCGATGGTGATGATACATCCCACACTCTTGTATTGGTGTTACAGCCTGTTATCTCAAAGCGTGCATTACCGCCGGATATATCGCCACGGAATAGTGTCGACGAGCCGCGCAGGGCAAGCGAACGCGGATAATTGATACGGATATAATCAAGATAACCCTTGAGCGCCGCATTATCAGGATACAGTTGCAGTATGAGATGTTCCTCTGCTGCGAAACCACCCTTTACACTGAAACGTTTCTCGGCAAATTTCCCGAGTTCGCCCGAGAAAGTACGCCCGATACTCATTGAGCCGATAGTTGTTCCCGTACAATGGATATCTACACGGCTTGTAGACTCGCCGCTTGTAGCAAATGCCAAATCAAGGACTGCATCACCGGCAAGTGCACCGTCCAACACAAATTTATAGTTTGTTGCCAAATAGTTGGTGCTCGAGAACTCAAAGTTATCTACCAGCTTGCGCCCATAGGAGCAAAGGCTCTTCTTCTCATTCTCGTACAGGGTATAATCGGGGTAAGATGTGTATACTGCCGACACTGTAGGCTGCAACGAAACCTTATCGAAAGCCATAGGCGCTTCGTCGCTCTCGGTCAGAAAATAGCAGCCATATGTGGAATAGACATTCTGTGTGTGTATGAAACGACCGCCACTATACTCCCACTTTATGGTGCCGTTGGCGTAGAAGAGCACATAGCCGTTCTCTCTCCAAAGAGGAACCTCGCAAAGGTCGTCAGGCAACGAGGCAAGCCCTGTCTCGGGCAATATATGACCGCCATAGCCATAAAGCCTCACCTTTGCAGGGTCATTGAAACCCATATCCTTTAGCTGTTTGTCTGTTATCTTGTGTACACCATCCTGCTCCACCGACACACGCACCCACTTGCCTGTTGCCAACACCGAAGAACTCTTATAGCGCTCCGAGGGCGCAACCGCAGCTGCGCGTTGCGGACGCGACAACTGTTCCCTGCTGACCACGAGTTTATAGGAATTTATGCGGTAATAGTCGCCATCGCGCATCACAACAGGCAGAAATGCCATATCGAGCTGTGCCTGCTTAGCCTGCACCCCCACACGGCACTCTACCGTTGGCATCTCGGGCAATGCCCCATATTTAGACGCCACTGAATAGCGCAATACATCGGCATCGCTCATCCTTTCAAATTCGGGGTATTCAATGTGTGCCGAGTAGTTGTAACCTGCATAATCGGCAGGGAGGTCAACCACTTGCGAGCAGACAGGCAACAGCGAGTCGCCGGGTATCCTGTTCCAGTCAACCCGGACAAACTGCGCCTGCAATGTAGTTGCACATAACAGAAGAAGGGAGAATATCAGTTGTCTTATCTTCATATTGTTCAACGTATATGGAAATCGAGCACCTTGTCATCACCGAGGTAGCCCTTGAGATGTGTTCCTATCGTGGCAGGCCCCACACCGGCAGGCGTTCCTGTAAATATGAGGTCACCGGTCTTAAGCGTGCAGAAACGGCTCACATAGGCAATAACCTCGTCGACAGGAAAAAGCATTTGAGAGCTGTTGGCGCACTGCACCACCTTATCGTCTATGGTGAGCGAAAAATCGATATTGCGTATGTCGTAGCGCTCCACAGGACGGAAATCGCCAAGCACAGCCGAGCCGTCGAACCCCTTGCTCATCTCCCACGGTGCGCCAGCCGCAATGAGGCTTCGCTGCAGGTCGCGCGCCGTAAAATCAATGCCCACGGTAATAGCATCATAGTAGCGGTGGGCAAAGCGTGCAGGAATGCTCTTGCCAAGTTTGTTGATACGCACCACTATCTCGGCCTCATAGTCTATCCGTCCCATAAAATCGGGCACATAGAAATGCTTGCCATTCTTTATGATGGCCGAATCGGGCTTCATAAATATCATCGGCACAGCAGGTTTATCGCTGCTGCCGTCAAATTCCAGAGCGTGGTCGGCATAGTTCTTTCCTACAGCTATTATCTTCATCAGCAATCAAATTTCCTCGGCAGTGGCATCGAGTGCCTCGAGACGGTTAAACATAAGTGACAGATGGGCATAGAGCGAGGTGTTCTGAACGACAATATTTTCGGGCACGCGTATGCGCAAAGGGGTAAAGTTCCATATAGCCTTGATACCCCACACAATCATCTTGTCGGCAACCTCCTGTGCACGGTCGATAGGCACTGTAAGGATGCCTATCTGCACATTGAACCTTTTCATCTTTGCCTCGAGCTCATTGATGTGATAGACGGGAATGCCCGCCACGCTATGCCCCACAATGCGTGGGCTGGTGTCGAAGGCTGCCACCACCTCGAGACCGAACTGTTTGAGACCGGTATCGTTCAACAGTGCGCTGCCCAATTTGCCGGCACCGAAGAGAAACGCCTTGTGCATACTTGTAAAGCCTAAAAAATCCTCGAGCACATCGAGCAGGTTATCAATGTCGTAACCCACACGGGTACGCCCCACGATATTCACACAAGAGAGATCCTTGGCTATCTGCGAGGCGACAATGCTTGTCTCTTTCGACAGGCGGGTCGACGACACATACTGCTCGCCGCGCTGCTTGAGCAGACGGCAGACCGACAGATACCAGGGCAGACGCCTCAGTGTAGGTTCGGGCACTTTCTCCATTTTCGTTTGTTGAGCCATTTTATTTCGCGCGTGTTGATATTATAACGTAACAAAAGTAATGTTATTTTACGAAGCTTTGAAATTTGTCGCAAAAATATTGTAACTTAGCAACCGCCATAAACCATAACAGAGAGGACACCGATGAAGAACAACGACTGGAAAGAGCGCTTGAATATAGTATATTCCACAAACCCCGACTTTGCTTATACCACCGATGAAAAGGAGGAAAATGAGACACTGCCGAAGCAACAGCAGAAGTTGCGCGTGAGCATCGAGAAGAACCATCGTGGCGGCAAGACCGTGACCATTGTAAGGAATTTTGTGGGCACGGGAGAAGACTTGAAAGAACTCGGGCGCCTGCTAAAAACGAAATGCGGCGTTGGCGGCAGCGCCAAGGATGGCGAGATACTCGTACAGGGCGATTTCAAGGGGAAAATCATCGATCTGCTGAAAAAGGAAGGGTACACACAAACAAAATAACCACATAAAAGATGTAGTAACATACATTTTCACTATATTTGTCTAACTGAATTTACAAATCATCCAAAAAACATATATTATGTCAAACAAATCAAAGCTATCACTTGCAGCCGAACTGTTGAAGATAAAGGCTATGAAACTGCAGCCCGAAGAGCCTTTCACCTGGGCATCGGGATGGAAATCACCGTTCTACTGTGACAACCGCAAGACACTGTCATTCCCATCATTGCGCACACGTGTCAAGTTGGGACTCGCCAACCTCATCCTCGAGGAGTTCCCCGATGCCGACACCGTTGCAGGTGTTGCGACAGGCGCCATTGCTCAGGGTGCGCTTGTAGCCGAAGAACTCGGCAAGCCATTCGTGTATGTACGCCCAAAGGCAAAGGACCACGGACTCGGCAACCAGATTGAGGGCGACATCCAGCCAGGTGCAAAGGTTGTTGTAGTAGAGGACCTTGTCTCTACAGGACTCAGCAGTCTCCGTGCCGTTGACGCATTGCGTGCAGCCGGCGTTGAGGTTGTGGGAATGGTAGCATCGTTTACGTATGGTTTCGGTGTTGCAACAGAGGCTTTTGAGAATGCAGGCGTGAGACTGATAACACTAACCGACTACGAGGCAGTGCTCGAGGCAGCAAAGGCAACAGGCTACATCAACGAGGATGTAATGCCTACCCTCAGAGAGTGGCGTGCCAACCCGTCGGAGTGGAGAAATGACTTGAAATAAAGCTATGAGCCAGTACGAGAGCAGTGTAAAATGTATACCCTACCCACAGACAAGGGTATATGCGAAACTCGAGGACCTGAACAACCTTGAGGGGCTGAAGGACAAACTGCCCCAGGACAAGGTAAAGGAGTTCACATACAGCCGCGACGAGGCGACCGTGAACGTACCGCCATTAGGCAATGTAACCATAAAGGTTGTTGAGCGCGAAGAGCCGAAATGCATCAAGTTAGAGGCTGTCGGTTCACCGATTCCTATCACCTTGTGGGTGCAGATTATCCCCGACGGAGAGGAGGCATCAAAGATGCGTGTAGTGGTAAAGGCCGATATAAACTTTATGCTACGTGCAATGGTAGAGAAGCCCCTCAAAGATGGCATTGAGAAGATAGCCGAGGCATTGTCGCTTATACAATATTGAGCGCAGCCCCGAATTTACAAGAAACAGGGTGTTCCGGAGCCTGCACACAACAAAAGTGCACCCGGAACACCATTTATTGAAGGTATGGCAAAGAAACTTTGGGAAAAGAACACAACGGTCAACCCCGAAATAGAGCGTTTCACGGTGGGACGCGACAGGGAACTCGACCTTATGCTGGCACGCTACGACATCCTTGGTTCGATAGCGCACAGCACTATGCTGCAAAGCATCGGTATGCTCACAAAAGAGGAGATGGAGAGCCTGCATAGCGAACTGCGGGCCATATACACCACAATCGAGGAGGGAACATTCACCATCGAAGAGGGCGTCGAAGATGTACACTCACAGGTTGAACTGATGCTCACACGCCGCCTTGGCGACACAGGCAAGAAGATACATAGCGGCCGCTCACGCAACGACCAGGTGCTGGTAGACCTGAAGCTCTTTGCCCGTCACGAGCTGCAGGAGGTGTGCAATGCCGTAAAGGAGCTGTTCGATGCACTCATCGAGCAGAGCGAGAAGCACAAGGATGTGCTGCTGCCAGGCTACACACACCTGCAAGTGGCAATGCCTTCATCGTTCGGCCTGTGGTTCGGTGCATACGCCGAAGGACTTGCCGATGATATGCTCTTCTTGCAGGCTGCATACCGCCTGTGCAACCGCAACCCTCTCGGGTCGGCTGCCGGATACGGCTCTTCGTTCCCGCTCAACCGCACGATGACGACAAGGTTGCTCGGGTTCGACTCGATGAACTACAATGTAGTTTACGCACAGATGGGACGCGGACAGAGCGAACGCA
>CALBKR010000258.1 GCA_937896105.1 uncultured Bacteroidales bacterium | reverse complement strand
GTGAACATTGTCCACGCAACCTGCGACCTATCACTGCTCGTGTTATCGAAACTTCATTTTCACCTTTCACCTTTGACAACACTCGCTTTTCGTGACCCGCAGCGCGTGAACATTGTCCACGCAACCTGCGACCTATCACTGCTCGTGTTATCGAAACTTCATTTTCACCTTTCACCTTTGACAACACTCGCTTTTCGTGACCCGCAGCGCGTGAACATTGTCCACGCAACCTGCGACCTATCACTGCTCGTGTTATCGAAACTTCGTTTTCACTTTTCACCTTTGACAACACTCGCTTTTCGTGACCCGCAGGGCGTGAACATCGTCCACGCATCCTGCGACCTATCACTGCTCGTGTTATCGAAGGCTCAACCGCAAACGGTTTCACCTTTCAGTTTAAATCATCTTCCTTTATCTCCTCGAAATCGACATACTCGCCCTCATCCTTTGCGAAGATTTTCTTTCTATCCTTATTATTCTCCCGGCGAGGTGCTTCTTCGGAAGGCTCCCTACTACTGTATGTATGGAACGTTGCGCCCCACCTTCTTTTGGGGCGGAAACCGAAAAGCGAAAGCACCCACGACACTAATGAGAGTATCAGCGTAGGTACAAGTATGATTATAAATAGTAATATTATAAGGAAATACATAGTATCATTTTTCTAATATAACAACATAGGACACAAACTCGGCCACCGCGTCCTGTGGATGCAGAGGCCGGCATTTGCCCGGCAGGCCGATAAAGGCCGCGACAAAGTTAAATATTTTTCTTGGATAAAACCACTGAAAGGATGAGATACCACGATATTATCGCAACTGGAGCAAGATAGCCCAATGCGAACATCGGCAAAGATACCAATAGGAATATATATCGTGTTTTGTTGCTCTTCCAGCTCAAGTTCTTGAATTTCATCGAGAACATCGGAATCTCCGAAATCAGGAAATAAGAGAAGATGAATATCAAAGCAAGCAGCAGCATCCAGGCATTGCTCATACCCACAAGCCATTTCTCACCGCCCACAATCAGCGACGACCAGAAAAGGGCATTAGCCGGAGTAGGCAAGCCGATGAACGATGTTGTCTGGCGTTTATCGATATTGAATTTCGCAAGGCGACAAGCCGAGAAGACAGCTATCAGGAATGCGAAATAGGGCAAGACATCGGCAAAACCACCAAGATATGACGGGTAGTCTATCATAGATCTCATAAACGAGAATATCACCGTTGCCGGTGCAAGGCCGAAGGTTATGTCATCGGCCAAAGAGTCCATCTGGACTCCGAGAGGTGAAGAAACACCCAAAAGGCGCGCAACCATCCCGTCGAAGAAATCGAACACTGCGCCAAGCACGATGAACAGCATTGCACTCTCGAACTTACCCGAGAAGGCCATCACACAGGCCACGCAACCCGAGAAAAGGTTGCAACAGGTAATTGCATTTGGGATATGTTTCTTTATTGACATTTTCTCCTTTTATTTGAAGGTTGCTATCACAGTCTCGTTACCGACTGTCTTCTGGTTCAGCTCCACCTTGAGATTCACATCGAGCGGCAAGTAGAGGTCTACGCGCGAGCCGAATTTAATGAAGCCCATATGCTGGTCGATGAAGCACTCCTCCCCTACTGCTGCATATGTAACAATGCGGCGTGCCATTGCACCTGCTATCTGGCGCACAAGCACCTCGCGACCATCCTCCATCTCAATAACCACCAACGAACGCTCGTTCTCGGTGCTTGCCTTTGGCAACCACGCCTTGTGGAACTTGCCCTTCTGGTGCTCCACACGTTTGATGACACCATCGACAGGATACCAGTTCGCATGTACATTAGTCGGGCTCATAAAGATTGAAACCTGCAGCCTCTCATCCTTGAAATGGTCAGGCTCGAACACCTTTTCAATAACCACCACCTTTCCGTCAGCCGGAGCCACCACGACATCCTCGACATCACCCGGGAATATACGCTTAGGACTGCGGAAGAAATTGACCATCAGCAGATAGGTCACAAAGAAAACCGTAGAAACTATTGTATTAAGCACAAACAGCTTCGGCAGGAAATACCAAAGCAAGAAAGCGACCAATGCAAATACAAGAAAACCGAGAACCAGGATTTCTGTTCCCTCTCTGTGTATTCTGTAATCTTTCAGTTTCCTTATTCTCTTAAACTTTTTCATATCTGATATCCGATAACATTTCACTTTTAGTGCAGCATCCATCTGCACTAAATGCAAATGTAGCAATAAAAAATTAAAAACAAATGAAAACAAATGCAAAAATAAAAAAAAGTACCATTACAGTGTCATTTCGGTACAAACACAGGCATAATACAAAGTCTGTTGTACCAACAGAGAAACTATTGACGATGTTGATAAATTTTTAGAAAAAAAACTGCCATATATAAACAAAAGGTATTATCTTTATCAACGATAAAAAAGAGACTGATGCAAGACTTCGTACATCTACACGTTCACTCGCAATACTCGATACTCGACGGGCAGGCTGCCATAAAGAAGCTTGTCGACAAGGCTATTGCCGATAATATGAAGGGCATAGCTATCACCGACCACGGGAATATGATGGGCATAAAGGAGTTCTTCAACTATGTAAACAAGCTCAATGCCAAGAAGCCCGCAGAGGAGAAGTTCAAGCCTATCATCGGCTGCGAGGTATATGTAGCGGAGCGCCGCCTGTTCAACAAGGAGTTGAAGGAGGATATGCGCGGTCATCACCTCATCCTGCTTGCAAAGAACAAGCAGGGCTATCACAACCTTGTAAAGATAGTATCTAAGGCCTGGAGCGAGGGCTACTACTACAACCCGCGTACCGACAAGACCGAAATAGAGAAATACCACGAAGGCATCATCTGCTGCTCGGCCTGCCTTGGCGGCGAGGTTCCGCAGCTCATAAAGAACGGAAACCTCGAGAAGGCCGAAGAGACCGTTATGTGGTTCAAGAACCTATTCGGTGACGACTACTACCTCGAATTGCAGATACACAAGGCAACTGTAGAGCGCGCCAACCACGAGGTGTACCCACTGCAGGTAGAGGTAAACAAACACCTTATAGAACTTAGCAAGAAGTGTGGCGTGAAGCTCATCTGCTCGAACGATGTACATTTTGTCGACGAGGAGAATGCCGAGGCACACGACCGCCTGATTTGTTTGAGTACGGGAAAG
>CALBKR010000257.1 GCA_937896105.1 uncultured Bacteroidales bacterium | reverse complement strand
ATGAGGAGAAGGATTCTATCGGCAAGCGTTACCGTCGTATGGATGCCATCGGTACACCATACTGCGTGACCGTTGACCACCAGACACTCGAGGACGGTATGGTTACACTGCGTGAACGCGACACTATGGAGCAGTGCCGTGTGGCGATAGCCGACCTGCGTAACATTATCCAGGATAACGTGAGCATAACATCGCTCCTGAAAAAACTCTCTTGAAGATGAAGAATATAAAAATGTTATTGTCGCTTGCGGTGTTTGCCATCTTCGGGCTCACATCGTGCGACGAGAGCAGCGAGGCCGGCGAGTTCGACAACTGGCAGGCACGCAACGAACAGTATATCGATTCGATAGCGACCGTTGCACGCGCCAATGCCGATGGCAACTGGCAGGTGCTCTTGGCCGAGGGGCTCGACCCCTCGAAGGAGTGGGGCAATGAATACTATGTCTATTGCCATATTGTTGAGCCCGGAACAGGCACATCAAAACCGCTCTTCACCGATTATGTCCTTGTGAACTACAGCGGTCGCCTTATGCCTACCACATCGTATGCCGATGGCTTTCAGTTCGACAGCAGTTACACCGGCGGGTTGAACCCTTCGTTCAACGTCCCTGCAGAACTTCCCCTTTCGGGTACAGTACGCGGCTTCTACACAGCCCTGCAGCAGATGACCGATGGTGCTATATGGAAAGTTTACATCCCATATATGCTCGGCTATGGTGTCAATGGAACAACCGGTATACCGGGCTATTCGACATTGGTGTTCGACATTAATCTCGTTTCATTCAGCAGCTCACCAACAAATAATTGATTATTATGGAAATGAAAGATAACCAGTTGCAGATAGAACTTAAAGAAGATGTAGCCGAGGGTACATATGCGAACCTCGCAATCATTGCTCACTCCACATCGGAGTTTGTCTTTGATTTCGTGCGTATGATGCCGGGCGTTGCCAAGGCAAAGGTAAAGTCACGTATAGTTATGACTCCCGAGCACGCAAAGCGTCTCGCTTTTGCCCTGCAGGATAACCTTATGAAATATGAGGCTCAGTTCGGTGAGATTCGCCTTCCCGAGCGTGGGGGGTATATTCCGGGGACGCCTTTTAAGGCAGAAGCATAAAGCTAAAGTTGCCTAAAAAGGTGATAACTGCGTTATACTCATTTTTTTGAACAGTCATTTAGGTTTCCTAAACTCCTGTTCCCAAAAATTTCGCAGGCCTTGTTCTCCCACTTTTTATGCAACTTTATCTATTATGGTAAAAAGGTGATAACTGCGTTGGCTTTAGGTTGTTCCTAACCGGATGTGTGTGGGATTTTGTCTTGCCCTGTGTGGGGAGGCTATAAAGATAGAAAAAACGAGCCTATAGGC
Source organism: uncultured Bacteroidales bacterium (assembly GCA_937896105.1). The sequence goes on along the minus strand of CALBKR010000257.1, from coordinate 11,938 downwards.
TCGTTTTTTCTATCTTTATGAACGATGTGTGTAAGGCCTGTTCTTTTCTTGAAATTTTTGATTATTCAGGGTCTATCTCCTCGATTTCGTCCATCAGGTCAATCAAGGGTCTGCCGTCAATTTTAAAATTTTCAATCAAATCCATAGCATCGGCATAAACCTCATACTCCTCAGTGAAATGGTCATCGCACACAGCTACATGATCAGGTTCTGTCAACAAATAATAATCCTTGCCCTTATACTTAAAACTCACATCATAGTTCTGAACTCCAAAATCATAGAACAGAACCCCTTCGGCCTTACTCCTGTAGCCTTCATATAAATTCCCATATTTCTCTTTATTTGGAGGATATTTACTATTGAAGGGATAACCATTATCGTCATATCCAATGTAAGGTTTAAGAACCTTTTTAGTAATTTTCATAGACTCTACATCGTCAAGCATATCTAAAAGAGTTTTATCATCTATCCTAAATTTCTCTACAAATTCCATTGCATCGGAATACTCTTCTTCCTTATACACCACTTTGAAATCAGGCAAAAGCGCATTCCAAGAAACCTTTATAGAATCCGCCTCTTTATTAACGCTATAAAACGTATCATTATAAAAAATGTAGAAATCTGACGACAATACTGCAAAATCGTGAAACAGAATCTTTTCAGCCTCACTCTTGTAACCACCGAACTCATCACCGTACTTTTCCCTATCAGGGGGGTATTTACCATTTATTGGGTTGCCATTTGCATCATTGATTATATAATGTCTGTTCATTTCTTGAAATTTTTGATTTTGTTTATTAACTTCTTCATTCTATCATTTATTGGATAAGCCTCAGTTGGTACTTGCCCACCACTTTTCCAAGGATGCCAATGAGATCCCAGTCCGTGATGGTCAATAAGATGTATCGAATTTAGCCTTTTACCATCAGGACCATATTCTGCAAGTTCTTTTAACCCTTTTACATTTCGATAGAATGTTGCATAAATTCTATTTAAGAGGGAAAAACAGACAAAAAAGAACATAAAAAGAGAAGCAAACTCGCGGTAATGTAAACACATTTCCGAAAGATAGTGCAAACGAACACAATGCGAGTTTACTTGTAGGTTGCACAGCGAGTTCTGCCTGTCTTATGCAAAGAAATTTAAACAGATTTTTAATCCACCATTACTCCGTGTGCGCGGAACTCTGACAGTGAGTAACCTGTGTGGCGTTTGAAATAGCGGTTCAGGTAGCTCTGGTCGGGGAAATGGAATTCGTTGACAAGCTCCTGGAAACTCTTGTGTGTGTACATTAGGCTCACTTGCAACTCAATGATGGTGAAATGGTCTATTATCTCCTTGGCGTTCTGTCCGCTTGCGCGCTGGCATATCGCGTTCAGATGCCTTGTGGATATGTGCATCTTGTCGGCATAGAACTGCACCGACCTGTCCTCGCGGAAATTGTTCGTGAGCAAAACCCTGAACTCGTGGAACAGCTTGTCCTTGCTTTCGCCGATGTGCTCTCTTGTGATGCTGCGGTTAGCCTTGCTTATGCGCTGTATGTAGAGCAGCAGTGAGTTTACTGCAAGGATTATGTTCTGCTTGCAGTAGTCGGTGTTCTCGTCGCTGCTTGCTTCGATGTCCAGTATGTCTATTTGGCGGAATATGTTGTTTATGAACTCCTTTTCGAGGTCGCTGTTTCCTCCTTGGTGTGTGCGGCACTCCATAGCCTGTATTGTCTCGGGGCTCATAGAACTGCGGGCAGCAAGCCATATGTGCTTCGAGAGACCGAGCAGTCGTGACGAGAAATCTCTTGTGATGTCCAGCAGCAGTATATTCGACCCTTTGGGGCAGATAATTATCTGTCCGGGGGTGAAGTGGTGTTTCTGACCGTCGATGGTAAAGAGCGCTTCGCCGCTCAGGCAGAAGAATATCGATGTGTGCTGCATCTGGTATACGTGCTGCACGAACTGTAGCAGCGAGGACTGTATTGTTGCGAAGCCCTGCAGGGAGAGTTTCTTAAGGTATACGTTATTCATAGTAAGTTGTTGTTTGTAGGTGTTTGTTCACTGCAAATATAGTCAAAATGTACAATTCTGCAAAGCGTAAATGTACAAAGCTGTATTTTTGGAACAGATGTTATAGATTTTCTACAACAAAGAAGGTGACTTTTGTGTCACCTTCTTTGTGGAGCTAGAGGGAGTCGAACCCTCGTCCAAACAGGGAAACCATATGCTTTCTACACGCTTAGTCATCGGTAAGGTTTTCGTGCACAGGCAAGACCGCGACCGCCAACCTGCGCCTTATCCTCTGAAATGTCGCCGTTGCATCGAGGCCTGCAACGGTTAGTCCCGATTTGCCTGCACCACCTTGTCGGATTGCTTCGGAACAACAGCGTCCGGGTGATGTCTCGTCCCGGCACCTGGTGCCGGGATAAAGCTAATCTACTGTACTTCGATTAAGCAGCAAGAGCGTAGTTATTGTTGCCAGATAAATTTTTGCCTGCTCAGATTATAGTGCGAACCGGCAATGCACTGCGTGCTTACATACCTTTTCTACCCGCTGTCAAATCCAGATAGCCCCGGTTTGTATTTATGTGGCAAAAGTAACGGCATTTTTCCATTTATGCAATAGCTTTGTGCTTTTTAGTGTTAATGGATATTACCGGCAGGCGTTATTGGCTCGTTTACAATATTTGTTGTAACTTTGTCCTGTCTTTTAGAATAACTTATGTCGCATATCGAGGTTTGGCTTACGGCGCTTGCGTTGGCTATGGACTGTTTTGTGATGTCCGTGGCGAGCGGCATTATCCTTAAAAGGGTGGTGTGGCGTCCTGTGCTTCTTATGGCTTTTCTCTTCGGTCTGTTCCAGGCCTTGAATCCTCTGCTCGGGTGGTTCTGCGCCGATAACTTCAGGTCGGCTATCGAAGAGGTAGACCATTGGATTGCTTTCGGCCTGTTGCTGTTCCTTGGTGTGCGTATGATACTTGAGTCGTTCAAGCCCGAGGAGGAGCGTAGCTTCAACCCTTGCAGCTACAAGGTAATCTTCACACTTGCCATTGCTACCAGCATCGATGCTCTTGCTGTCGGTATCTCCTTCTCCTGTATGGGTTACGACAGCTTCACCTCTCTTTTTTATCCCCTTGCGGCAATAGGAGTAGTCTCGTCGCTGTTGTCTCTTACCGGCACTGCGATAGGTATAAAGTTCGGCAAGGGAGTGGGGCGGAAACTTCGTGCCGAGATGCTTGGCGGTATTCTGCTTGTATTCATTGGAATCAGAGTGCTTATTGAGCACCTGTGATGGGCAGTAGATATAAAAACACGTGGGGCAAAACTGTAACTGTTTTGCCCCACGTGTTTAATTGCAGATGTTTTATCGTGCGTAGTTGACAGCGCGTGTTTCGCGGATGACAGTAATCTTTACCTGTCCGGGATATGTCATCTCGTCCTGAATCTTCTTTGCAATCTCGCCCGAAAGCAACTCGGTCTGCTTGTCGTCAATCTTGTCGGCACCTACAATGACGCGCAACTCGCGGCCGGCCTGGATAGCATATGTCTTTGTTACGCCGGGGTAGGACATCGCCAGCTGCTCGAGGTCGTGCAGGCGCTTGATATATGCCTCTACAATCTCGCGGCGTGCACCTGGGCGTGCACCCGAAATGGCGTCACAAACCTGCACGATAGGAGCGATGAGGCTTGTCATCTCGACCTCGTCGTGGTGAGCGCCGATGGCATTGCAGATATCGGGCTTCTCCTTGTATTTCTCGGCAATCTTCATACCATACTCTGCGTGTGGCAATTCGGTCTCCTCATCGGGCACCTTACCGATATCGTGCAACAATCCGGCACGTTTCGCTTTCTTGGGGTTGAGCCCAAGCTCTGCTGCCATCACGGCACACAGGTTAGCTGTCTCACGTGCGTGCTGCAACAGGTTCTGGCCGTATGATGAACGGTATTTCATCTTTCCGATAATACGTATGAGCTCGGGGTGCATACCGTGGATACCAAGGTCGATGGTGGTGCGCTTGCCTGTTTCGATAATCTCCTCCTCGATTTGCTTCTTCACCTTAGCCACAACCTCCTCAATGCGTGCGGGGTGTATTCGGCCGTCGGCAACAAGCTGGTGCAGTGCAAGGCGTGCAATCTCGCGGCGTACCGGGTCGAAGGCGCTGAGCACGATAGCCTCGGGTGTGTCGTCTACAACGATTTCAACTCCGGTTGCTGCCTCCAACGCGCGTATGTTGCGTCCTTCGCGACCAATGATTCTACCCTTCATCTCGTCGTTGTCGATGTGGAATACAGTCACCGAGTTCTCGATGGCTGTTTCTGTGGCAACGCGCTGGATAGTCTGTATAACAATCTTCTTTGCCTCCTTGCCGGCAGTCATCTTGGCGTCGTCGATGATATCGTTGATGTACGATGCTGCCTGTGTCTTGGCCTCCTCCTTGAGTGACTCTACAAGGCGCTCCTTCGCATCCTCGGCCGATAGCCCGCTTATAGCCTCGAGCTTCTCGCGCTCCTGTGCGTGCAGCTTGTCGAGTTCCTCCTGCTTACGCTCCAGTACACCTTTCTGCGCCTCGAGGTTATCCTTGAATGTGTCGAGCTCGTTCTTGCGGCGCTGCAAATCCTCATTGCGCTGGTTGAACTGTATCTCGCGCTGTTTCAGCTGGTGCTCGGCCTGCTGTATCTTGTTGTTGCGCTGCGAAATCTCCTTCTCGAGTTCGGCCTTCTTGTTCAGGAATTTCTCCTTTACTTCAAGAAGCTTGTTCTTCTTTATTACCTCTGCTTCTTTATGTGCGTCATCTATGATGCGCTGCTGCTTTGCCTTCAGGGCTGTCTTGTTTATCAGGAACTGGGCAAGGAATCCCAAAAGGAGACCTGCTGCCAATCCGATAATTAATGCTGTGATATCCATATAGTTATAAGTTTAAATATATAAAAACGCACCGCGATATCCCTTTGCCGGCATTTTGTGCAGGCGCAGGCTGATATTGCAATGCGTGAAATTGCTTGGTAGAGAGAGCTTATTTATTCTCCAGTGTGGTGTCTATCAGGCGTGCAAGTTCGCTAATCTTGCGTCTCACCTCGGTAGAGCCCATCTCTTCGGTGCCTTTAACCGCGTTGAACGCAATGTCGAGTGCAACCATTGTCATCACTCTTACACTGCCTTCTTCCGAGTAAAGGCTTTTATATGTCGACAACGTCTCATTGACAATGCGCGCGGCTTTCCTGAAATAGGGCTCCTCGCTTGCTTTTACTGTCAGTGGATATGATGTGCCGTCTATTATAAGGTTAATTCCCAGTTCTCTATCTTCCATGATTCAAGTCCTCCAAATTTATTTTTTCAGCGACTCGATGCATCGGTCGATTTCACGCACCAGCTTCGATATCCTATCCTTCGCTCCGTCTATTCCGGCGTCGCTAAGGCTAATCATCTTGGCCTGTTTAAGATCATTGTAACTCTTCTCGAGCGAGGTACAGCGCATCTGGAGTTCCTTCAGGGAGTTCTCCTTCTCCTCAATCTTGCGGGTGAGCTCTTCATTCTTTGCCACCATCTGTTTGTATTCATATATGAGATGGTGCAACTTGCCCTCAAAATCGGTCAATATGGCTATATCGTTCCCGGTCATATTACGACAATCGTTTTACAAATATATGTGATTTTTGTGAAATGTGAAAGAAATGTACTCTTTTTTCAACTTTTTTCATAGATAGGGATAGCCCCGGTTGCCGTTTCGGTGTGTATGTGTGGGCTGAAAGAACTGTTAGGCTGTGTATATCCCTTCGTCTATGAGCATCTTTTTGTAATATACGGCCTTTTTATCGAGTGCGAGCGGATAGGCACGCGATGTCGACGGCATACGCCAGAAATTATATTCACGTCCGCCGGTGTATAGGTTGCTCTTCTCTCCAACCGGTGGCTCATTGCACCCGAATGTGTCGACTATTACATCCGTAGCCTTCTGCCCTGTGGTTACAATGGCGGTGCAGTGGGGCAGCGCTGACAGCAATGCTTTTATATCGGTGGGGGTAACTACCTCCAGGAACTTGTCCGATGCATTATCCTTTTGTCTTGTTACCTCACAAGCGGTGTCGTAGAGGGCAATGCCTTTTTGGGTGCAGAACTCTACCACTCTCTCTTTGTCGAACCGCTTCTCGCCCTTGAGCTCGAAATAGTGCCTGTCGTCAAAGAATATCAGCCCCATCGCACGCCACATATCGTTTATCCAATTAGGGTAGAAAAAATCCATCGACCAGCGTGCTTGTGGCGGTGGGAAACTGCCGAGCATCAATATTTTAGCATTCTCTGGCAGGAATGGTTGCAGGGGGTGCTTTTCGGTGCTGTTGTTACTCATTTTCTGGTGTGATTTCGTAGCGGTGCAGCATCATTGCCGGGTTGTAGGCGCGTTTTACCTGTCTCAGGCCCGGGTCGCCCAAATCCTCCTCGCGGTTTACAAAGAGCACTTGAGGGTGTTTTGTGAGGATATCGTTCACGAACATCCTGTTTATGGCTTCGCTTGTGCCTGCAATGTTGTGGTCGGCCTTCTCTATGTGTACATACAGGGTGTCGCCGTACACTTCACCGAGGGTGAATGCCGCAATCCTGTCATCTACGCGCAGCACTCCGGCCGGTTGGTGCATCTTGTTGAGGTTTTTGACGGTGGCTATGCATTGCCACTGTTCGTAGCAACGCATATTGTCCTCGCGGTTGTGCTGGCAGTCGCGGTTGCCGACAAGGAACTTTATTACATCGGCTGTTTCGTCTTCCGTGAAACTATTATAGCTGTGCCGTGGCTGTTCGGCGATGAACTTGTTGTAGCGGTTGCGTTTCTTGTTGAGTGCCTTGCCTTTGAGTGTTGCAAGTGATTCGGCATTGTAGATGTAGTCACTCCATCCCTCGAGCTGTGTCGCTGTGTGCAGTGGCAATAGCCTTGTGAGTTCACCAAGCATCTCCTCGGGGACAGCCGTGAGGCGCAGTTCCTTACCTTCCTTCTTGCAGTGCCGGGAGAGCTCTGCCAATGACTCCTCAAGCGGCAGTTTGCCTATCGGTGGCAGGAATGCCTTGCCGGCGAGGTCGAGCTGTGATTTACAAGCAATGAATAGTGTCTCTTCGTGGATGGAGTAGCTGTAGTCCATAAAGCGTGCCCACATAATGAGGTTGCCGGGCGTATAGTCGCACGAGCGTGCCGGGATGTGTGTCACGAAGGCCTGTAGCTCTTCTGCGGCAGCGATGGTTATGGGTTTGAACGACAGCATAATTCTCTACAAAATAAAACAGAGGGGCGGTGTAAGCCGTTCCCCTCCTGTTATGTTACTTGGTTTCTGTGTCCTCCATCTTTGGCCGTGGCTCTTTCTTGGCGAGTGTGATAATCTTATATACATACTCAGTAATCCACGCCTGTGAGTAGCCGAGCTTCTCGTTGTAGCTGCGTACCGAATAAACGGTGCGGAATGTTGCTTCGTCCTTCCACTTGTTCTTTGTAAAGATGTCGTTGATAATCTTCTCGGTCATAGTGTAGAGCATCTTGTGCATAAAGCCCGGAACACGGAATTTCCACTTCATCAGGTTCCCGACAAGCATTATCAGGTCGTTGTTGAAGCCCTGGAATGCAAAAAGGAACGGCTGTGCGTCCTGCAACTTCTTGCAGTTCTTCTTTACGGATGCGTCAATCTCCTTGAAGAACTGTTCGTTGAGGCCATATAGCTGTTCGAGCATCTTGCGGCATTTCGTGCGCTCGCCGACACCTAACTTGTTGTTCTGTGTGGGCACTTTGAGTGTGCGCTTGAATGTTGCAAGATCGGGCAACATACCTATGTTTGTAATACCGATGTTTGCCGCCATTGAAGCCTGGTAGTATACACGTATGAGAGTCATAAAATCTTCCATACCACCTACACGATGCTCAACAGCTTTCTTTTTTCTCTTGAAAATACTGAATATTCCCATTATTTATTTTTGTTTAATTAACGTATCCGGTCATTGCTTTTTTCAATGCCTGTTCTTCCTGTTGTTCTTCAATCTCTCGCGCTCCTCTATCATTTTTCTCTGCTGCTCCTGCAGTGCCTCGAGGCGTTCCATCATATTGGCACGTTTTGCGACAGTCTCCTTGTTCTTCTCTGCGTATGCCTCCATCTTCTTCAGCAGTACATCGTCCTTGATGCTCTTTTTCAAGAAAAGTGATATTATGATGCTGAACAGGGTCGAGAGGAAGTAGTAGTAGTTCAAGCCGGCCGAGTAGTCGTTGAAGATGAAGAAGAAGATAACCGGCATTATATACATCATCCAGCGCATCATCTTCTGCTGCTGTTCCATTTCGGGGTTGCCCATACTTGGCTGCATCTTGCTTGTGTAGTAGGTGTTGATTATCTGTGTCACCGAGAAGAGCAGGCAGAACAGGCTGATGTGGTTGCCTATTGGCCATATATCCTTGTCCCAGCTAAGAATTGAATCGAATGCTGAGAGGTCATTTACCCACAGGAAACTCTCCTGGCGCAGCTCGATGGCGTTCGGCACAAAGTTGAACAGCGCGATGAAGATAGGCATCTGTATAAGCATAGGCAAGCATCCGCCCATTGGGCTTGCGCCGTATTTCTGGTACAAGGCCATTGTCTCCTGCTGCTTCTTGAGCTGGTCTTCCTTCTTCGGGTATTTTGCGTTGAGTGCATCGACGTGGGGCTTCAAGGCTCTCATCTTGGCCGATGATACGTATGATTTCTTTGTGAAAGGATATACGCAAAGTTTTACGATGAGTGTGAGCAACAGAAGAACGATACCCATATTCAGGCCTGTGCCCGAAAGGAAATCGAACAGGTACATTATGAAATAGCGGTTTATCCAGCGTACGATAGGCCATCCGAAATCTATTATCTCCTCGAGTTCAAGGTCGTTGCCCGGTATTATAGTCTCTTCGCTGCTCTTCTGCAGGGCGCTGAACTTGTTGGGGCCGAAATAGAACTGTATGCCGGTTGCATATTCTCCGTTAGGGTCAAACGGGGTTGTTGTTCTTGTAACGCACTCCTTGAGAAGTTCCTGTCCCTTGCCAATTGAGTTAGAACGCATATCGGCACCAAGGAAACGGTCGCCGGCTATAAGAATCGATGAGAAGAACTGGTTCTTGTATGCAATCCAACTCATATTCTCGCGAAGGTTTGCATTGTCACCGCCCTCCTCGTCGAGGTTGTCGGGGTCATCTCCTTTTTTCTTGTATGTGACATTCGTGTATCGCTGCTCGAAATCGTATCCGGCCTCCTGCTGGCGCAAGAGCTGCTTCCATACAATGCCCACCGTGTCGGTAGTGTTCAACAGGCTGTTCATATTGTTTGCCTTTATGTAAAGGTCTACCATATATGACCCCGGGCGGAGCTTGTATGTGAAATCGATGTAGCGACCCTCTTTGAAATCGAGGCGCAACACAGCCGAGTCGGTCGAAACAGCCTGTTCGGTAAAATAGCACTGTTCGGTGTTGAGCTTGCCGTATTCGGGTTTCATATCAAAAATGTAGCCCATCCTGTTCTCGCCGGGCTTGTCTTTATTTATGCCGTTGGCGTTCTGCTTGTCAGTCTGGTCGAACAATACAAGGTCATTGCCCTTCTGGTCCTTGTACTCCCTAAGTGTAGCGCTTGTGATGCGGCCTCCAAATGTCGAAAGGGTTACATCAATTGTTCCGTTCGAGAGTGTAATGGGCTTTTCAACTCCATTATAGACACTATGGAAAATGCTGCTTGTGTCGTTTTTGAGGCTGTCGTACCTCTCCTGGATAATCCTGGCCTGCTCCTTCTCGGCAGCCTGTTTCAGTTGCTTCTCCTGTGCGATACGGGCATTGTATGCCTGCTCCTGCTTCACATCCTCGGGGCTCTTCTGGTTTACCTTGAAGAAACCGATTACAACAAGTCCTATGAGGACATACGCGAGAATAGTTTTTTTGTTCATTATATTCAGTGTATTTTGTTACAATGTGTTGTTCCTGTATTATTGGGGTTTGCGCCGGTTGTGACAGGATTCTGTTGCGGCAACGGCGTTTTTCCGTAAAGTTTTGCAAAGATAATAAAAATAACAATAGGATGTTGCAATAAGTGCGAAAAATGGGAAGGTGGTCAGGAGAATTACTGTAAAACCGCGTTGTCCGGCAGTTATTGTGGGCGTATTTTTTTACAATTGGTTAAAAAGTATTATCTTCGCACATTAAAAAAACGGAAGCTGTTTAAATTTACATTGTCAAGTTTCTTAACTATGAAAACAAAATTATCATTCTTAGCATCGTTCTTGTTCGCGATATCGTCTGTTATGGCACAGGACAACAGCGGGCTTTTCAGTTATTACAACAGTAAGATCGACGCGGCTGTAGAGGCTGCAAATACGGTTCCCGAGGCCGATGATGTCGATGCCAACCCTGTATATGCAAAGTTGTTGGTTGCTCCGGTTCTCTACAATTCGGTCGTAGAGGATGCCTTTGCAGGCGAGGAGAATACAGCACCTGCCGGCAGCGAGGCTATGGCGAAGGACGACGAGCGGGAGGCTGTAATAGATGGCGTCCTTATGAATGTCTACCGCAATGCACCCACAATGGTGAAGATGACCGAGGAAGAGCTGCTTAGCGAAAAACAGGCGCCCACACACGAGGTTACAGTAACGGGACCCGAGCTCAAATTTGCAAAACTCGAAATTCCCGACGATGTAGTCGGCGGAATGAAAACATCCGTTGCAAAGCCCAAATATTGGACGACATCGGGGAAAATATCTCTTACATTTACCCAGAACTTCATATCCTCGAACTGGTATCAGGGCGGCGAGAGCGCGCAGGCGATGCTTGCCGAGTTCGATTTCGACCTAAACTACGATGACAAGGACCGTATAACATTCAAGAATCATTTCGATTTCGATTTGGGATTTGCGACCTCTAAGGCCGATACGCTGCACCCATTCAGGACAAACACCGACAGGTTGCGTCTTGAGTCGACATTCGGTTACAAGTTGGTAAAGAACCTCGATGTGGCAGCAAAGATGAAACTCGAGTCGCAGTCGCTTCCCAACTACCAGGTGAACAGCCCTAAGCTTGTGTCCGATTTCTTTGCTCCGTTCGATGCCAATGCATCAATAGGTCTCAACTATAAGCCCACTATCGGCAAGTTCAATTTCGAGATATATGTGGCTCCATTGTCGGCGTTCAACTACAAGTTCGTGCGCTTCAGCGAGCTCGCGCCCTCCTATGGAATGAAAGAGGGCAGCCTCTACCGAATGGACTATGGTACCCAAATCGTGCTTACGATACCGACTGTAAGGATATTCAAAATTGTCGATTTCTGGACACGTGCCGAGTATTATACCGACTATTCACGTGTATTCTTCCAGTGGGAAACGAAGTTCGATCTGATGTTTACTAAATACTTCAAGGCTTCGTTGATGTTCAATGCCCGTTTCGACGACATTACACCGCGTCACAACGATTACGGCTATTGGCAGATAAAGGAGCTCCTGACACTTGGTGTGTCATACGGTTGGTAACAAATACAATTGCAGAAGATGATTCCATTGGCAGCATTTCCGGTAACAGAGCCCACCTGGATATTCCTTGGTGTCCTGTGCATCGTGCTCTTCGCACCGCTTATATTCAATAAGCTGCGTATGCCGCATATCATAGGTATGATATTGGCCGGTTTGCTTGTGGGGCCTCACGGCCTGAATCTGCTCGAGCGCGACAACAGCTTTGAACTTTTCGGCGAGGTCGGTCTCTACTACATAATGTTCCTTGCCAGCCTCGAGATAAATATGCAGGAGATGAAGCAGGCCAAGGGGGGTGCCCTGCTGATGGGACTTGCCGTCTTTGCAATCCCGATAGCTTTGGGAATTATCGCCAATCTCTACATACTCGACTATGGCCTTGTCGCTTCAATACTGCTGGCAAGTATGTACGCCTCGTACACACTTATCTCCTATCCCATCGTGGCACGTTACGGTCTGT
>CALBKR010000256.1 GCA_937896105.1 uncultured Bacteroidales bacterium | reverse complement strand
CATATCTCGAGGAGACCAACAAGCGCTTTGCAAGCAGCAACAAGAAACAGAAATCATCGAAGAGCCGCAAGCCGAAGGTGGAGAAGCCCAAGGCATTTACAAAAGAGGTTCAACTGAAGAGTGACACAACTGTAACACTGACTCACAACCTCAAGAACAAGAAGCTCGAGGTGATGGCACGTACCAAGAAGGGCGAAAAGTATAAACTTAAATATAAGGTAGTCGACGAGAACAAAATTCTAATAAAGAACAAGGACAGTGTAAGCGTAAAGGTTACCATAACCTCAAAGCCCAAGAACAGTGAACGCGGCAAGTTTGCAATGGCAATGCAGTACCCCACCCGCGTGCTGATGATGGTGCGCAACGTATCAGTCAACTACACCAACGCATATGCGATGAACCTGCCGGGCTTTATGCCGAGCGCCGGCGACATTTTCGGACAGAACAAGGTAGACGGTCTGTTCGCTCCGGGCCTTGATTTCGCCTTTGGCCTGGTCGATGACAGCTACTTGAGCAAGGCACAACGGCAGAACTGGCTGCTACGCAGCGACAGCATCGCATCGATGGCTACCAGCACAGCTGCCGAAGACCTGCAGGCAAAGATGACCGTCGAACCCTTCAGGGATTTCAAGATAGACCTAAATGCAAGCTGGACACGCAACCAGAGCAAGAGCATACAGTTTATGTATGACGGTATGCCGACAAACGAATCGGGCGGATTCTCGATGACAACCATCACCATAGGTACATCATTCGGTGGCGGCAGTGCCAAGAACAACTACCAGTCGGATGTATTCGACAAGTTCGTGGGCAACCTCGAGACACGCCGCCTTGGGCTCGAAGAGCTGTACAAAGGCAGCAGATACCCCGTCTCGAGCAACCTTGCCGGACAGGAGTATAACCCTGCGAACGGCGGAGTGGACAAATATTCGGCCGACGTGATGGTGCCGGCGTTCCTCGACGCCTACACAGGCATCGGCGGCAGCGACATATTCCCCAAGATGCTGAGTATGCTCCCCAACTGGAAGATAAAGTATTCGGGGCTCTCGAAATTGCCATTCTTTGAGAAATATTTCAAGAGCGTGAACATTGAGCACGGATACAAGAGCGTCTATGCAGTGGGAGCATACAGCACATACGCCACATATATGGAGTTCAACCGCGGCATAGGTTTTGTAAACAACACGACCACTGGGTTGCCGGTACCGAGCAGCCGCTACAACATCGGTGCGGTAACCATCAACGAGAGCTTCTCGCCGCTAATCGGACTCGATGTAACGACAAACTTCAACCTCACCTTGGGTGCGAAATACATCAAGTCGCGTATGCTCAACCTGAGCCTCACAGCCATACAGCTGGTAGAGTCGCAGAGCGAGGAGATAGCATTCAACGTGGGGTACAAGATTTTGAATGTAAAACTGTTCGGCGGCAACAAGGCAAACAAGAGCAAGCAAAAGAGCAGCGGCAACGACATAAACATACGTGCAGACTTCTCATTCAAGAATGCATCGTCCATCTGCCGCAGCATCGACAAGGGCACAACACAAGCCACAAGCGGCAACAAGTCGTTCAACTACTCGCTGACAGCCGACTACGCATACAGCAAGATGCTGACATTCAGCCTCTACTTCGACGGGCAGCACACGATACCGCTGATATCGACAAGCTCATACCCCACAACCACCATCGATTTTGGTGTAAGTATGAAATTCTCACTAACAAGATAAAAAAGGACAATTATGAAAAGACATATCATAACAGCACTCATCGCCATTCTCCCGTTGCTGTCATTTGCAGGCAACCGCATCGTAGTGTCGAAGAAGGCTCTGCAGCTCTATGTGCTCAACGAGCAGAACGACACCATTTTCAGCCGCCCCATCGCCTGTGGCAAGAACCTTGGCAACAAGACAAGGATAGGTGACAACAAGACACCCGAGGGCGAGTTCAAGATAAAGATGATGTACGATGCAACATCGTGGAAGCACGATTTCGGCGACGGGCAAGGGATGCGTCTTGGGGCATACGGCCCGCTGTTTTTCAGGCTCAACGTGCCGGGGTTCAACGATATCGGCATACACGGAACCATATTCCCCGAGACCATCGGCACCCGCAGCAGCGAAGGCTGCGTGAGAATGAAGAACGAGGATATAAAGGAACTTTACCGTTACTGCTATATCGGAATGCCGGTGATAATAGAGCCCGATGAGGTAGACGGAAAAGAGCAAGGAGAATAAGCCTTGCTCTTCTCATTTAGCCCGTGACTATATGAACAATAGAAACCTACCGCAACGAGGGAAAGGATACTAACAACAAAAACCGCAGGGATGGTATTCCTGCGGTTTGTACCTCGGTCGGGAATCGAACCCGAATGTAATCTTTAGGAGAGATTTATTCTATCCATTGAACTACCAAGGCAAATATGTAGAACCTGCGACTCTGCAGTTTCACGCCGCGAAGATACAACAATTATTCGCAATCTTCAAATGCTTTATTGCCATTTTAATTGCAGAACACCGTTTTTTTACTGCGGAAAAGCAAAAAACTGTTATAATATTTTAAACTTTAGGGGATGCTGTAACAAACTATGAATAATTGTATTATATTCGCGACCGAACAGGACAAACATTTATTACTGAATGAGAACCGGCACATTTACTCTATTACTGTTAATCATTGCGGCGGTCGCCACGGCACAGAGCTATAACGATATTTGCCGCAAAGGCATACAATACATAAAGGAGAACAATTTCTCCGAGGCCACAAAATGCTTCGAGGAGGCTGTTGGGAAAAGCAGTACCGACCACGAGAAGGTCTATGCCCTGGCAAACCTAGCCTACTCGCACCAGATATCGGGGAACCTGCCCAAAGCTCTGAGCAGCTACAACAAGGCCTTGGAGGTTACACCCAACGAACTGACGCTCCTGCAACAACGTGCAAACATACATCTGCAGCTCGATAGCGTGGAGCTTGCCCTTGCCGACTACAATAGGATTTTGGAAGAAGAGCCGAGCAACACCGGTGCCCTACTGTGCCGTGCGCACATATACACGAACACCGGACACTATCAAAAAGCCTGGGATGACTACAAACAACTGCAATGGTGGATACCAGACAATTTAAGCGTGCAGATTGGAATTGCAATGCTCTACCAAAAGGAGAAGCGATATGACGAGAGTTTTATGCTGCTCTCGGGGCTTATTGAAGAGAATCCCGGCATAGCCGAGCTGTACATTGCACGCAGCAACCTTGAGAGGGAGCGCGGACACAACGAACTGGCAATAATGGACATTGAGAAAGCCATTGAGATTGACCCCGACAATGCCAACAATTATATCCTGCTTGCAATAATGTGCGAAAAATTAGGCAAGACAGAGGCTGCAAGAAAGCACCGCGAAAAAGCCCAGCAACTCAGTAAAGGCAGCAGTGTTACCGTTTTATAGGTTGAGAATAATCACACTTCTTCAAAAAATAGAACAAATCGGATAAAAAATTGGTGTTTTCACAAAAATGGTTGTAAATTTGGGCGAACATTGAAAAAACAGCCATTATGACAGAGAACA
The DNA here is from genome assembly GCA_937896105.1 of uncultured Bacteroidales bacterium. The sequence goes on along the minus strand of CALBKR010000256.1, from coordinate 3,576 downwards.
GGAATACCCCTTATAACATTATAAGGGATAAACAGGAAAAGGATGCAGCATATCGCTCGCTGATTCGTGCAGAATTGGCCGATGAACTGTATGAAAGGATTCTGAACATAATCATCATCGAAAAACGCTACCGCGACAAGAGTTTCTCGGCAAAGGAACTTGCAAAAGAGCTCAACACCAACACAAGGTACATATCTGCGGTAATAAACTCGCGTTTCAACACTAATTTCTCGTGCCTCGTCAATGAATACCGCATAAAGGAGGCACAGCACAAGCTCGCCGACAAGAGATTCCAGGAGAAGACTATCGAGGAGATAGGCAATATGGTAGGTTTTGCCAACCGCCAGTCTTTCTACGCCTCATTCTACCGTGTTGTAGGAGAAACGCCCAACAACTACCGCAAGAAACACGCAGCAACAAGATAATCCGCGATGGAAGGAAACCTTCAGGATGAAATCCGTGAAATAAAGAAATCGCTACGCCTATCGATGAATGGTGTCGTGTCGACGCTGCAGCGTCGGCAGGGGCTCGACTACAAGATAAATTTCGGCGTTGAGTTGCCGCGTCTGAAAGGCATTGCCAATGCACACGCCAAGAGCAGGGAACTGGCAACAGCATTATGGCAAGACGACATCAGAGAGTGCAAGATGCTGGCGATAATGCTTATGCCCGAGGATGGATATGCCGATGTTGCCGAGAAATGGATTAGCGAAACCCGGTTTACCGAAATAGCTGATATCCTTGCAATGCACCTGCTATGCAGGCTGCCCGATGCAATAGACAAGGCACTGCAATGGGCAGGACGCAGCGACGGGCTCTACCGCTATTGCGGTTTCATCCCCATTTCACACTCACTGCGGCGCGGAGTGACGATAAGCGACCGCCAGGAAACAACCCTCTTCGGCAACATCATCACAATGCCGTTCGGCGATAGCGTGACAAGGAAATGCGCCGAAAATGCCATCCTTTACTACATCGACCGCACACAAGGTGCTACAGAAAGGCTAAGGAGCGCTCTCAAAGCCAGGCAAAGCGACATCAACGGGATAGGCTTGTTTATTGACAACATTGAATGATACAGGGGGTGGCCAAAAAAATTTGCTACCCTCTTTTTTGTCAAAATGGCATCTTTACACTTATTTCTCACTTTTTATAGAAAATTAAACCCTTTAACCTATTATATTATAAAAATAAACAATAACTTTGTATAATGAAACTACTACGCCGACATATGCCGTGCAGGTAGCAGCGATTTGTATATGGACAACAGCAGGTTCACAGAAATGGCAAACCAGATATTTTCGGAATATCTGAAAGAGAACAAATGCAGGCGCACCCCCGAACGTTTCGCCATCCTCGATGCCATCTACTCCATAAACGGCTGTTTTGAGATAAAGGAGCTGATGGAGCACCTCGAGGAGAAGGAGAAATTCCGCGTGAGCCGTGCCACGATATACAACACCATTACAATGCTGACAAAGGCCAACCTGGTAATACACCACCAGTTCGGCACTGTATCAAAGTACGAAAAATGTTACGGGACCGAGAAGGCATACACCATCTGCACAAAATGCGGTAAGGTCACCGAGCTTGGCAACATTAACATAACCGACAACATTACAAAGAATATAAAGAAATTTCATTTAACCCATTACTCACTGCACCTTCACGGGCTCTGCAACAAATGCCATCAGGCAATGAAGAGACGCAAGGCAAGGTTGACAAAAAATAGATGACAATGAAACAGAACATCGATGTACTATTAGGCCTCCAATGGGGCGACGAAGGAAAAGGTAAAGTCGTTGACGTGCTGACCCCCAACTACGATGTGGTTGCCCGTTTTCAGGGCGGTCCCAACGCCGGTCACACACTGGAATTCGACGGAAAGAAATTCGTTCTGCGCTCTATTCCATCGGGCATATTCCAGGGAGGTAAAATAAATATCATAGGCAACGGCGTAGTGCTCGACCCGGCACTCTTCAAGGGCGAGGCCGAGAACCTGATAAAGGCAGGTTATGACCTCACCAAGAACCTCTACATTTCAAAGAAGGCACACCTTATCCTGCCTACACACCGTGTGCTCGACGCCGCCTACGAGGCTGCGAAAGGCGATGCCAAGGTGGGCACCACAGGCAAGGGCATCGGCCCCACATATACCGACAAGATAAGCCGCAACGGCCTGCGTGTAGGCGATATTCTCGAGAACTTCGAGCAGAAATACGCCCAGGCAAAAGGCCGCCACGAGCAGATACTCAAGGATATGAACTACAGTTACGACATTGCAGAGATTGAGAAGGAGTGGCTTGCAGCTATCGAATACCTCAAGCAGTTCCGCCTCATCGACAGTGAGCAGTTCATCAACGACCTGATGAACGAGGGCAAGTCGATACTTTGCGAGGGTGCACAAGGCAGTATGCTCGACATCGATTTCGGCAGCTACCCGTTCGTTACATCATCGAACACCGTGTGTGCCGGTGCCTGCACAGGCCTTGGCGTTGCCCCCAACAGGATAGGCAATGTATACGGAATCACAAAGGCATACTGTACACGCGTCGGTGCAGGCCCGTTCCCGACCGAGCTGTTCGACGAGGTGGGCAAGGAGATGCGCGACAGAGGCCACGAATATGGCGCTGTTACCGGCCGTGAGCGCCGTTGCGGTTGGATAGACCTCGTAGCACTCAAGTATACCATTATGATAAACGGAGTCACACACCTTATCCTGATGAAGAGCGATGTGCTCGACACATTCCCCACCATCAAGGCCTGCGTGGCATACAGGAAGAACGGCGAGACACTCACCCACCTGCCATACGACATCGAAGGCGTTGAGCCCGTATACACCGAAATCAAGGGCTGGATGACCGACCTCACCAAACTGAAGAGTGAAGAGGAGTTGCCACAGGCATTCAAGGAGTACATCGCATTCCTGGAGAAGGAGCTTGGTGTCCCGGTGAAATACCTCTCTATCGGTCCCGACCGCGACCAGACAATAACACGTTCAATCTAAAAGAGAATATATGTTTACAACAGCAATAAATTTCCTGCAGCAGCAGGCAGTAGAGAGAAGCAGCGGCAGCGGATATGACTACACATACATTATCATATTCATCGGCATTGCAATTCTGAGCTACATTGTACAGGCGAACCTCAAGAGCAAGTTCGACCGTTATTCAAAGATGCCTATCGCAATGACAGGCCACGACATCGCAGTGAAGATGCTCCACGACAACGGTATATACGATGTCAAGGTAACCAGCACGCCAGGTACACTCACCGACCACTACAACCCGGTTACAAAGACCGTTAACCTGAGCCAGGGAGTATACAACTCGGCAAGCATAGCCGCAGCAGCCGTTGCCGCACACGAGTGCGGACACGCAGTGCAGCACGCAAGGGCATACGCACCGCTCAAACTGCGCTCGGCGCTTGTGCCGGTAGTATCGTTCTCGTCGAGCATAATGATGTGGGTACTGCTCATCGGCATCATCACCGTAGAGACAATGCCAGGGCTGTTGCTTGCAGGTATCATACTGTTTGCGCTCACAACCCTGTTCAGCTTCGTGACACTCCCCGTTG
>CALBKR010000255.1 GCA_937896105.1 uncultured Bacteroidales bacterium | reverse complement strand
ATACTTTCTGCTTCGTAGCTGTTGTAGAGGAAATCGCCTCCACGTGGGCGTATGATGACATTGAGGGCAAGCCCTTCGACCTTGCGCGCCTCAGCGATTATGCCTGCCGACGGTGTTATGCCACCTATCTCCAGCGCTGCGCACAACTCGATGCGCTGTGCTCCGCCGTCGCGCGCTGCAATAGCGCTCTCTACACTACCTGCACAAATTTCAAGAATTGGCATAATCCTATTTTGTTATCAGCTCAACGATGTAATCGGTACCTGTCGGTATCTCGTCGAACATCAGCTTTACACCCTCTTTTGTCTTTTTGAACTTAACCGGCTTCTTGCCATCAAAGGTAAATGCCTTCTTGACCTTGCATTCAAGCGGTAACAGCAACTCGGTGCTGTCGAGGTTCATTATGTGCACGAACAGGCGGTTGCCCTTGCGTGTTGTCACACCCCACTCCTGTGTGGGTATGTCACCGGCTGTGGTTCCATATATTGTCTCGCCGTTGGCACGTAGCCATTCACCCATCTCCTTCATGCGATCAATGGCTGCTGCCGGTATCTCTCCGTTGGGTTGCGGCCCCACATTCAGCAAAAGGTTTGCCCCTTTGCCGGCTGTACCTACCAGCAGCCTGATAAGTGTTTCTGTGCTCTTGTAGTTCTGGTCAACGAGCTTGTAGCCCCACATACCGTTCATTGTCTGGCAGGTTTCGAGCGGCAGGCGGCTGACATCCTGTCCGCTGAGTCCGGCCTTGTTCTCGCCAGGCAGGTCGCGCTCGAAAATCTGTATATCTTCGCCAGGGTGGGGTGTTTCGTGGTGGTTGTTGCCGATGAGACAGGCCGGCTGCAAACGGTGTATCATTGCATATTGCTCGTCGAGCTGCCAATCGAAAGGTATCGTGTCCTGGTCGCGGTCCCACTTGCCGTCGAACCATATCGCACCAATTTCACCATAGTTGGTGAGCAACTCGGTGAGTTGCTTGTTCATAAAGTCATAGTATGCCGGCCAGTCGGCTTTCTCCCTGTCGCGCCCGATGACTTTGGTTCCTGTACGGCCAATGGGGTATTCGTCACGCGCCCAGTCGATGTGTGAATAGTATAGGTGCAGCTTTATTCCCTGCTTGTGGCACTCATCGGCAAGTTCCTTGATTACATCGCGTCCGAAAGGTGTCGCGTCGACAATGTTGTAGTCGCTCTGCTCCGTGTCCCACATCGAGAAACTGTCGTGGTGACGGCTTGTGAAGCATATATATTTTGCGCCGGCATCCTTTATTGCCGCTACCCACTCCTTGGCATTGAAGCGGTGAGGGTAGAAGGCGTCTGCCGCCTTGGCATATTCGGTCTTGTCGATGGGGTAGTTCTGCAGGTACCATTCGCCTTGTGCGAACATACTGTATATACCCCAGTGGATAAAGATGCCGAACTTGTGGTCGGCAAACTCCTGCCGCGCCTTCAAATTCTCGGGTGTCGGTGTGTACTTCGTCTCCTGTGCCTTTGATGCCGACGGCGCCAACAGCAGCAGTGCAAGTGCTGTGGCCGTAATCGCGTTTTTTATAGATTTCATATATGTTGGATAATTTTTTATGTCGTTCACGCAAAAATAAGTTATCAAAGCGAAAACCACAAATAAATTTTTGCGTTTAATGAATTTGGTGCTAAATTCGTGCCGCAAAATAGTATTTGACAATATGGAGCTTAATATCTCTGGTGTAATAATAGGTGTAGCAACATTTCTTATCATTGGCATATTCCATCCTTTAGTGATAAAGGCCGAGTATCATATCGGTGTCAAGAGCTGGTGGCTGTTTTTTGTGGCCGGCATTCTCTTTGCCGTGGCGTCGTTGCTGGTAAAGGATCTTGTGGTGTCGATAATCCTTGGTGTCGTCGCATTCTCCTCGTTCTGGGGAATCGGTGAGGTCTTCGAACAGAGAAAGAGGGTAGAGCGGGGGTGGTTCCCGTCTAACCCGAAGAAGAAAAAGAATTGAAAGCATTGCTTTAAGTGACAGTCTTGGTGGCTGTCACTTTTTTTATGTCTAACACCAATAACGCCATATTCCTTAATTTAGCCCTTCAATGTTATATATTGTCAAATTTTATAATATATTTGCAGAACTTGAACTAACAACTTAAACTTATAATATGAAAAAACTGTTTTTGGCTTTCTTGGCCACATTTGCGATGCTCTTCTCGCAACAGGTAACAGCTCAAGGTCTTGAGCCCTCTGCGATGACTCTCTATCGTATTGAGAATTTGTCAAACGGGAAATACCTCTCGAACGGCGATAATATGAACAATGATGCAAGGATTGTCTTTGCCGACGGTAATGTTTCAAGTGCAGGGCAGGAGTGGGCTCTTTATCCGACAGAGATGCAGGATGTTGTCATTCTTGTAAACCCTACATCGGGCAAGGCGCTTGATATGGCTCCCGGTGTAGGATATCCGGTTCAGTGGAACTATGAGCCGGCAAATCCAAACCAGCATTTCAAGATGATAGAGGTCGGTTCCGATGTCTATAAACTGGCAAACAGTTCCAATCCATATCAGTATCTTGCAGCTGCGTCCAATGGTTATCCGATGATGTCGAGCTCTTATTCGGGCAATGCCATACAGTACCGTTTCCACGACACAGGCAAGCGTCTGGCATTGCCTCCAACACCGGGCAAGACATTTGTTATAAGCAATGTGGCAAATAAGGAGGTAATCACTGCTCCCGAGGGCTCCGGCCTTGCCGATTATGCCTACTCAAAGCCATATGTAGAGGGCGATGAGGGACAGATGTGGAAAATTACAAGCGGCAAGAATGCTCTTGTCTTCACGGTGCACAGTTGCGACCTGTCGCTTGATATGTTCCTAAATGGCGACAAGACTCCTTTGCTCTATACAAAGGATGCCGATAACTATAATCAGAATGTCTTTA
>CALBKR010000254.1 GCA_937896105.1 uncultured Bacteroidales bacterium | reverse complement strand
ACGCCGTATGCAAGAGCTGCGGCTGTAGGCTCGTTCACGATGCGCTTAACCTCGAGACCTGCAATCTGTCCGGCCTCCTTTGTAGCCTGGCGCTGTGAGTCGCTGAAGTATGCAGGAACTGTGATGACAGCCTCTGTTACCTCCTGGCCAAGATACTCCTCGGCAGTCTTCTTCATCTTCTGCAGTATCATTGCAGAAATCTCCTGTGGAGTGTAGAGACGGCCGTCGATGTCGACACGTGGCATATTGTTCTCCTCAACTACTTTATAAGGTACGCGAGAGATCTCCTTGCTCACCTGCGCCCAGTTCTCGCCCATAAAACGCTTGATAGAGAAGATGGTGCGCTGTGGGTTTGTAACAGCCTGGCGCTTTGCAGGGTCACCGATCTTGCGCTCGCCATTGTTGTCGAATGCGACAATTGAAGGAGTGGTGCGCTTGCCCTCGCTGTTTGTGATAACTACGGGCTCGTTGCCCTCGAATACTGATACGCACGAGTTTGTGGTACCCAAGTCAATTCCGATAATTTTTCCCATAATAGTATTTTTATTTTGTTTGTTATTCTGTTTTTGTGCGGTCTTCTTCATCGCCGCCGTAAATTATAAAACAAAGTGCGTGCCAAAGGGTTTTTCGTGCCAATCTTTTTGTCACACTCTGCTTTTTATGGCATTTTTATCTGTCACACGACAACAAAAGTGTGACATTGTGTCACGTTTTTTGTGGTGGGGTTTCGTTTGCCTGCATATATTTCGCTGTGTGGAATTAAAAACTGGAGCAGTAAAAAGTTCTTGCCGTTGCATTTCTCTTTTTTTTGTATTACTTTTGTAAAAATGTATATTGCGCGGAGTGCGCAGTGTGTTTTAAACAGAGAATTCAGTATAAAGATATTTATCAACTTTTAATCGTTCAATAAAATGGGAAAAGTTCTGATTATAGGAGCCGGAGGCGTGGCTACTGTCGCGGCACATAAGGTGTGCCAGAATACAGAGGTGTTTACCGAAATAATGATTGCCAGCCGTACAAAAAAGAAGTGCGACGCATTGGCTGACGTGCTTAACAAGAAGTACGGGACAAACGTGCAGACAGCGCAGGTCGATGCGGATAGTGTGGAACAGCTTGTGGAGTTGCTTGGCTCATACAAACCCGATATCGTGATGAACCTCGCCTTGCCTTATCAGGACCTCACTATTATGGAGGCTTGTCTGCAGACGGGTTGCAACTATCTGGATACAGCCAACTATGAGCCCAAGGATGAGGCTCACTTCGAGTACAGCTGGCAGTGGGCTTATCGCGAACGCTTCGAGAAAGCCGGTCTTTGCGCAATTCTGGGTTGCGGATTTGACCCGGGTGTGACCAGCGTGTTTACCGCTTATGCTGCAAAGCATTATTTCGACGAGATTCACTATCTTGATATCGTTGACTGCAATGCCGGTAACCACCACAAGGCTTTCGCTACCAACTTCAATCCTGAAATCAATATCCGTGAAATCACTCAGAAGGGTCTTTACTACGAGAATGGAAAGTATATCGAGACTGAGCCCATGGAGATTCATCAGCCATTGAACTATCCCAACATCGGCCCACGTGAAAGCTATCTTTTGCATCACGAGGAGATTGAAAGTCTTGTAATCAACTTCCCGACCATAAAGCGTGCCCGTTTCTGGATGACCTTCGGCCAGCAGTATCTGACCTATTTGGATGTGATTCAGAATATAGGTATGAGCCGTATCGATGAGGTGGAGTACAAGGCGCCAAAGGCCGACGGCACTGGCGAAGAGGTGGTAAAGATTGTTCCTCTGCAGTTCCTCAAGGCTGTGCTTCCCAATCCGCAGGATTTGGGCGAGAACTACGAGGGCGAGACATCTATCGGCTGCCGCATCCGTGGTATCAAGGATGGTCAGGAGCATACATACTATGTCTACAACAACTGTAGCCACGAGGCTGCCTACAAGGAGACCGGTATGCAGGGTGTCAGCTACACGACAGGTGTTCCTGCAATGATAGGTGCAATGATGTTCTTCAAGGGAATATGGCGCAAGCCGGGCGTGTGGAATGTAGAGCAGTTCGACCCGGATCCGTTTATGGAGCAGCTCAACAAGCAGGGCTTGCCCTGGCACGAGGAGTTTGATAAAGATTTGGAACTCTAATTTGTAAGGGAATGGCTAAGAGTGGGTTCTTCGTTGTGCTTTGCAAGCCTTGAACTTAATCTTTTTACTCGTTCTATTCTAAAAAAAACAATTGAAATATGGCAAAGAAAGAAGAATTGGAAAACATCGCCGGCAGTGAGAAGCTGCGTGCCTTGCAGGCTGCGATGGACAAGATAGAGAAGAACTTCGGCAAGGGCTCCATTATGAAGCTCGGCGACGACAGCTTCGAGGATGTGGATGTTATACCTACCGGCTCGGTAGGTCTTAACGCTGCACTTGGTGTAGGCGGTTTCCCCCGTGGCCGTATAATCGAGATTTATGGCCCCGAGTCATCGGGTAAGACAACCCTCGCCATCCACGCTATTGCCGAGGCGCAGAAGATGGGCGGCATCGCTGCCATCATCGATGCCGAGCACGCCTTCGACCGCTTCTATGCGCAGAAATTGGGTGTGGATATCGACAATCTGCTCATTTCGCAGCCCGACTGCGGCGAGCAAGCGCTTGAAATCGCCGAACAGCTCATCCGCTCATCGGCAATCGACATCATCGTCATCGACTCGGTTGCGGCGCTCACGCCAAAGGCCGAAATCGAGGGCGAGATGGGCGACAACAAGGTGGGTCTGCAGGCGCGCCTTATGTCACAGGCTCTGCGCAAGCTTACATCAGCTATAAGCAAGACAAAGACAACCTGTATATTCATCAACCAGTTGCGTGAGAAAATCGGTATCATGTTCGGCAACCCCGAGACAACTACCGGCGGTAA
>CALBKR010000253.1 GCA_937896105.1 uncultured Bacteroidales bacterium | reverse complement strand
CTGTCGCAGAAGCAAGGCATAACGAAACCGCCTCCGGCATCAATATATTCAGTATCCGAGTGTGTGGGAATATTCACATCACAGTTGCCTGATTCGGGAGATGTTTCCGGTGCTGCAGATTCAGAAACCATGGCCGCCCGTGGCCTTGTGAACGGGAGGGGCCCACGAAGTGGGAGGGATTTAGTTTCCCAAACCTCCACCATCCAAAACCGCTTATCCGACCGATCCCTCAAGCGACACCTGCAGAAGTTTCTGAGCCTCAACGGCGAACTCCATCGGAAGCTTCGACAGCACCTCTCTGGCGTATCCATTGACAATAAGTCCCACTGCCTCCTCCGGCCCTATACCTCTCTGATTACAGTAGAAGAGCTGCTCCTCACTGATTTTCGATGTCGTCGCCTCATGCTCCACCACAGCAGTCTTATTGGCATTTTCTATATATGGGAAAGTATGCGCTCCACACTTATCTCCTATCAGCAAACTGTCACATTGCGAAAAGTTACGCGCATTATCCGCACCTTTAAGCATCTTCACCAGTCCGCGGTAACTGTTCTGGCTCCGACCGGCAGATATACCTTTGCTGACAATTTTGCTTCGAGTATTGCGGCCGATATGTATCATCTTCGTTCCTGTATCCGCCTGCTGGTAATTGTTTGTCACTGCCACCGAATAGAACTCCGACGACGAATTGTCTCCTTTGAGTATGGTCGATGGATATTTCCAGGTTATCGCCGAACCGGTCTCCACCTGTGTCCACGAAAGATGACTTCCGGAACCCTTGCATATTCCCCTCTTGGTCACGAAATTGAATATACCTCCCTTGCCCTCGGCATCTCCCGGATACCAGTTCTGGACGGTCGAATACTTAACCTCGGCATCCTTCTCCACAATGATCTCCACCACTGCCGCATGAAGCTGGTTCTCGTCGCGCATTGGAGCCGTACAGCCTTCGAGATACGATACATAGCTGCCTTCATCGGCAATTATGAGGGTGCGCTCGAACTGGCCTGTGTTGGCTGCATTTATGCGGAAATAGGTGGAGAGCTCACGCGGACAGCGTACGCCCTTGGGTATGTAGACGAATGAGCCGTCGCTGAATACTGCCGTGTTGAGTGCTGCGAAGAAATTGTCGCGGTAGCTTACAACGGAACCAAGGTATTGGCGCACCAGGTCGGGATGCTCCTGAATGGCCTCTCCCATTGAACTGAATATGATACCTTTCTCCTTTAGCTCCTCCTTGAAGGTTGTCTTTACCGAGACAGAGTCCATTACAGCATCGACAGCTGTTCCGCTGAGTGCCAGGCGCTCCTCGAGCGGTATTCCGAGCTTTTCGAATGTCTTCATAAGCTCGGGGTCTATCTCCTTGTTCTTGTTCTCATTGCTTTTCTTCAATGGGTCGGCATAGTATGATATCGATTGGTAGTCGATGGGCGGAATGTTCAGATGTGCCCAATGCCTGTAGGCCTGCAGGCGGAACTCGAGCATCCATTCGGGCTCATTCTTCTTGTGCGATATGAGCCTGATTGTATCCTCGTTTAGTCCGCGCTCTATTATGTCTGTCTTTATCTTGCTGACAAACCCGAATTCGTAGGCTTTGTTCGCAAGTTTCTTCAAAATGTTATTTTTCTTCATCTTCTGCTTCATCATCAACAGTCATCTCTTTCTTCGCCTCTTCGATGACCTTAAAGGATGTTCCTACAACCTTCTCGTATAACAACGACTCACTCTGCGATGTTCTGCCGAGTACATTGTTGTCGGGCGAGAAACGGTCGCTTATATGTACAATGGCTGCAAGCAGCAACACTGCGATGTATGTACTGAAAACAGCACCTACAGTGCGGTCGACTGCCCTCAATCGAAGGAAATCGAGAACGCCTGCAATGAGCATCCCGCCAATGTGTATTATTGCTACTACTGCTGCAAGGATAAGGATAAATGCAAGCGGAGTACATATTATGTTATCCCAACCTGTATTGTTGTAAATCCAGGCACTTACACTGGTGTGTGAGACGATTGCCTGGAGCAGGCCTATTCCTATGCCTGCTCCAAACGATATCTGCTTTACCAATCCTATCCTGTAACCGATGATAAAACCGATTATCATCATTGCCAGAAGGAGCAAATCCAAAAGATTCATCTCTCTGCCTTACAGTTTCTGCTTTACTTCTACCTCTACGAATGTCTCGATGATATCGCCTACCTTGATGTCGTCCTGTGAGGTGAGGCTGATACCGCACTCGAAGTTGGTACCGACCTCCTTGACATCCTCCTTGTAGCGTTTGAGGGCTGCAAGCGAGCCGGTGTGTATAACGATACCGTCGCGGATGAGGCGTGCCCTGTCGGTGCGTTTCACCTTACCCTCGCGGACCATACAGCCGGCAACGGTACCCACCTTGCTGATGTGGAAGGTCTCGCGTACCTCGATAGTGGCTGTAATCTCCTCTTTGACAATCGGGGCAAGCATACCCTCCATTGCGGCTTTAACCTCCTCAATGGCATCGTAGATGATAGAGTAGATGCGGATGTCGACACCTTCGCTCTCG
>CALBKR010000252.1 GCA_937896105.1 uncultured Bacteroidales bacterium | reverse complement strand
GCAAGGAACATATCGTGTGAACCGAGCGGGATTACCTGTTTTACCCGGCACTCGATGCTCAATGGCGACTCGGCTATTATGGGTGCCTTTATATTTGCCGACGGTGCATACGTCAGCCCGGTCTCCTTGGCTTTGTCGTAATCCTTTCCCGACCGCACGCCGCACCAGTCGGTGGCGCGTGCCATTGATGCAGTGGTCAGGTTTATCACAAACTCGCCGCTCTCCTTTATTATTGGGTACGAGTGCCTCTCGGGGCGTACCGATATATAGCACATTGCAGGGTTGGTACAAGTAGTGCCAACCCACGACACGGTGAACATATTGTAGTTCTCGGGGCTGTCGCCGCAGCTTATGAGCACAGCAGGCAGTGGGTATATCATTGTGCCCGGCTTCCAGTTTATCTTCATAACCTGTTTATAACAACTCTACATCGTTTACATTTATCTCCTTCTCGCAGTAGCGGCATTTAAGGATGCCGTTCTCGCGGTCGGCAACATAGAAATGAGTCGCCATCGGCTCGTTGTTGGTGATACAATTGAGGTTGTTGCATTTTATTATGTTATGCAGCTCATCGGGCATCCTCAGTTCACGTTTCTCCACAACCTTGTAGTTGCGTATGGTGTTCAGCACTACGTTGGGGGCTACTACCGATATCTTGCTCACCTCGTCATCGGTAAAAAATCTGTCGGCAATCTTTATCAGTCCCTTCTTGCCCAGTTTCTTGCTGTCGAGGTTGTTGCCTATTGTCACGTTATTGCTCATCGACGGTATATCGAGCAGGTTAACCACTGCAAACAGTTTGTCGGCCGGGATATGGTCTATCACTGTGCCGTTGCAGAGAGCCGATACCTGCAATGCCGGTTTATTGTTATCGTTCATAATGGTCGTTGTTTTAAATGTTAATGCCTAAAACATCGCAAATGATGGCTTCGCGTACATAAAGCCCGTTCTGAGCCTGCTGGAAATAGTATGCCTTCGGGTTGTCGTCGACATCGTATGCAATCTCGTTTACGCGTGGCAGCGGATGCAGAATACGCAGGTTCTCTTTTGTGTTCTCGAGCATCGCGTTTGTCAGGCGGTAGCAGTTCTTTACCTTCTCATATTCCATCAGGTCGCTGAAACGCTCGCGCTGTACACGTGTCATATATATGATATCGGCATTCGCTATCACATCCTCGTTGAACTCGGTTGTCTCGGTGAACGGAATGTTGTTCTTGCGGCAGAACACCCTGTACTCCTCGGGCATATGCAACTCTTCGGGGGCAATGAAATGGAAGGTGGGGTTGAAATGGCGCATAGCGTGCAAAAGCGAGTGCACCGTGCGTCCATACTTAAGGTCACCTACAAGGTGAATGTTCAGCCCCTCAAGCGTGCCCTGTGTCTTCTTGATGGAGTAGAGGTCGAGCATCGTCTGCGACGGGTGCTGGTTGGCGCCGTCACCGGCATTTATGATAGGCACCGGTGAAACCTCGGCTGCGTATCTTGCAGCTCCCTCAAGACGGTGGCGCATAGCAATCACATCGGCATAACTCGACACCATCATTATGGTGTCCTTCAATGTCTCGCCTTTTGTGGCCGAGCTTGTAGCAGCGTCGCTGAAACCGATTACACGGGCTCCAAGGCGCTTGGCCGCAGTTTCAAAACTCAGTCGTGTACGTGTCGACGGCTCGAAAAAGAGAGAACCTACGACTTTCCCCTTCAGTATGTCGCTGTTGGGGCACTCCTCGAACTGTTCGGCACTCTTGAGCAACGAAAGTATCTTCTCGCGTGAGAGGTCGTTGATGGATACAAAGCTTTTGCTTTTCATTGTGTTGTTTGGTTACGGATAAAATTTCCCGTAAAGATAAATTATTAATATCTTTTAAACAATATCTTCGCCCTGTTTTTCTTTGAAAAACCTAAAGGATGAGAAAAGGTTGCATTTTATTGGATTATTTGTATTAAATTTGCAAGCCTATGGTCTGTTCCGTGAAACCTTGGTAAAGGCTATGGCAGCATATATAACACGACAAGTATGAAAAAGGTTAAAAGAATAATAATCATAATCTGGTGCGTCATTGCAGCTGTTATGTTGGGATTTGCAGGCTTGTTCTTCTCAATAGCGAAAGGGTGGACCAAAGGTATTCCCGATGAGAAGGAACTTGAGAATTACCAGTATGATTATGCGTATGCGACACAGGTGATATCGTCCGATGGCGTTGTATTGGGAACATGGTCTTTGGAGAACCGTGTCAAGGTCGAGTTCAAGGATATACCGAAGCATCTTGTCGATGCTCTCGTCGCAACCGAGGATGTGCGTTTCTATGAGCACTCGGGTATCGATGCGCAGTCGTTGATGCGTGTTGTCGTCAAGAGCATAATGATGCGTCAGGAGAGTTCAGGCGGCGGCAGTACCATCACCCAGCAGCTTGCAAAGATGTTCCACCACGCGGGCGGGTCGAGAGGAATGCTTGAACGTGTCAAACAAAAGCCTGTCGAGTGGGTCATAGCAGCACAGCTCGAGAAGAGGTACACCAAGGAAGAGATTATCGCAATGTACCTTAATAAGTACGATTTCGGCAACCACGCTGTAGGCCTTGCAAGCGCGGCGGATATATATTTCGGCAAGAAACCGGATGAACTCAATGTCGAGGAGTCGGCGATGCTTGTCGGCATGTGCAAGAACTCTTCATACTTCAATCCGCGCCGTCGTCCCGAAATAACCCGTCAAAGACGAAATGTGGTCTTCTCGCAAATGGAAAAGGCCGGGTACCTGACAGCCACCGAGCGTGACTCTCTTTCAAAGCTGCCGCTTGTCCTCAATTATCACTCTGTCGACCACAATGAGGGTATGGCAACCTATTTCCGTGAGTATCTGCGTCTTTATATGACAGCGAAGAAACCCGAAAGGAAGAACTACAGGGGGTGGCAGGCTCAGCAGTTCTACGACGACTCATTGCGTTGGGCTACCGACTCTCTCTATGGCTGGTGCAACAGGAACGTGAAGCCCAATGGTGAGAAATATAATATCTACACCGATGGCCTGAAGGTCTACGCGACTATCGACTCGCGTATGCAACAATATGCTGAAGAGGCC
>CALBKR010000251.1 GCA_937896105.1 uncultured Bacteroidales bacterium | reverse complement strand
ACTGTGCGAAGATAAATAAAATATCATTCGCCTCGCCTGTTATCACCATTTTTTTAGAAATATTTTGTAAGGACAAGACAATATCCACGCGCGTGAACATTATAATAAAAATAGGCACCGGTACCGGTGCCTATTTTTATTACTTGTCGTTATTGGGACGACGGTCGCGACGCGGACGACGCTCACGCTCCTCATAGCCCTCGGGCTTCTCAAGGAGAACCTTGCGGGAGAGTTTGAACTTGCCTGTCTTGGGGTCGATTTCAAGCAGCTTCACCTGAATCTTGTCGCCCTCGTTGATACCGGTCTCTTCCATAGTCTCAAAACGCTTCCAGTCTATTTCGGAGATGTGGAGCAAGCCATCCTTACCGGGCATAAACTCAACGAATGCTCCATAAGGCATCACGCTGCGTACGGTACCCTCGTAAACCTCTCCGGCCTCGGGTATTGCAACGATAGCGCGAATCTTTGCAATTGCATCGTTGATTGCCTGACCGTTGTTTGCAGCGATTTCGATAACGCCCTCGCCGTCAACCTCCTCGATAGAGATTGTAGCACCGGTCTCCTCCTGCATACCCTGGATAATCTTGCCGCCGGGGCCAATGACAGCACCGATGAACTCCTTAGGAATACGCATTGTCTCGATGCGTGGTGCGTGAGGCTTGAGCTCTGCGCGTGGCTCTGCGATGCACTCGGTAATCTTGCCGAGGATGTGCATACGGCCATCGCGTGCCTGGTTCAACGCCTTCTCGAGGATTTCGTATGAGAGGCCATCGACCTTGATATCCATCTGTGTTGCAGTGATACCGTCAACGGTACCTGTCACCTTGAAGTCCATATCGCCCAAGTGATCCTCGTCGCCAAGGATATCGCTGAGCACTGCATATTTCTCCTCACCGGCATTCTTGATAAGACCCATTGCGATACCCGAAACAGGCTTCTTTATCTGCACACCGGCATCCATAAGTGCAAGAGTACCTGCACAAACGGTAGCCATTGATGATGAACCGTTAGACTCGAGGATATCCGATACAACGCGCACGCAGTAGGGGTAATCGGCAGGAATCATATTCTTCAACGCACGGCAAGCGAGGTTACCGTGACCGATTTCACGACGGCCTACACCACGCTGGGGGCGAGCCTCGCCGGTTGAGAATGGGGGGAAGTTATAGTGAAGCAGGAAACGCTCTGTGCCCTGGTTCATAACATCGTCGATAATCTTCTCGTCGCGCTTTGTACCGAGAGTAACGGTTGTGAGCGACTGTGTCTCACCGCGTGTGAAGACAGCCGAACCGTGAGGGCCGGGCAGATAGCCTGCCTCGCACCAGATAGGACGGATTTCGGTTGTCTTGCGGCCGTCGAGACGCTTGCCCTCGTCGAGGATGCAGCGGCGCATTGCCTCTTTCTCTACATCGTGATAGTAGCGGTCGATGAGAGCACCCTTCTCCTCGAGTTCCTCCTCGGTGAAGCGTGTCTTGAACTCCTCCTTGATTGCATCGAAAGCGGCAGCACGGCCGTGCTTGTCGTTGTTTCCGCTTGCAGCAACCTCGTATGCCTTTGCATAGCAGGCATCGTGAACCATTGCACGGAGTTCCTCGTCGTTCACCTCGTGGCAGTACTCGCGCTTAACGGTAGAGCCGACCTCTTCCATAAGCTCCATCTGAGCCTTGCAGTGAACCTTGATAGCCTCGTGAGCGACCTTCATAGCCTCGAGCAGGTCACTTTCGGAAACCTCCTTCATCTCACCCTCAACCATCATAATGTTGTCGTATGTAGCGGCAACCATAATGTCCATATCGGCCTCCTCGAGCTGTGCGAATGTGGGGTTAACCACAAACTCGCCACCGATACGTGCTACACGTACCTCGGAGATTGGGCCACCGAACGGGATGTCCGACACTGCCAAAGCTGCAGAAGCGGCAAGACCGGCCAGTGCATCGGGCATATCTACGCCATCGGCCGAGAACAATATGATGTTCACGTAAACCTCGGCGTGGTAGTTATCGGGGAAGAGAGGACGCAGAGCGCGGTCTACAAGACGGCAAGTGAGGATTTCGTAATCCGAAGCCTTGCCTTCACGCCTTGTGAAGCCACCGGGGAAGCGGCCGAACGCAGCATATTTCTCTTTGTACTCTACCTGTAAAGGCATAAAATCGGTTCCTGGTACAGCATCCTTAGCTGCACACACTGTGGCCAACAACATCGTATTGCCCAAGCGCAACATAACTGCGCCGTCGGCCTGCTTTGCAAGCTTACCTGTCTCAATGGTAATCACACGACCATCGGGCAAGGCCACATTCTTTGTTACAACATTCATATTTTTTATCTTTAAAACGAAATTTTATAGTAATTCTTGCAAAGATATACATTTTCCTAAAATTAACCACCTTTATATTAAAAAAAATGGCAAAACGTAGACGAAACCCTTGAAAAACGGCTGAATTGCACTATCTCTGCGCAAAATGCGCGAAAATAGGCTGCACTCGTTGGAAAAACGTAAAATAACGGCTTTGTTTACATTGAAGGTTAACATACTCCTTTGGGGAACTGAAGTTCCCGTCGTCGCAAGCAATGCTCCACCGCATTGCCGTTTGCACTATCTCTGCAGGTGATAATCAATTATTCCGTATCTGATTGATACACAAATAGCAAATGCTATGATAGAAAGTTGTTGGTAACGATTTGGCAACTTCGAGATTGCACCAATTTTCCGCATTATGCTTTGTCAAACAACTCTGACACAAAAGTAGCCAAATTCTCTGATTACACAAAGAGTTTGGCTACTTTTAACTTGATAAGGTTTCCTCTATGACAGATTTGTCATGGTTTAATATTTGCAAGATATTTATGCATTGGAGAATCCTCAGAGTATAGTGTAAGTCGTTTATTTATACGCTTTGAACTACTATATTTTTTTATAAAGTCTTTATATAGCTCTATTTGCGAAAGGGATTTCTTTATAAACGAGTCTTCTAAATCCGAATATTCAGATATGATATTATTTAATTTACTTACAGTATCCATATGCTATAAAAATATTCTATCATGAATGAATATAGGGAAACCCTTAAGTCTGACATAATCAGACATGGTTTCATAATAATCTCTAATTTTAGTCCTTAACTTTATATTTTCACTATAATCTTCTATTTTTAGTTTTAAATCCTTTAATGCTTCAATATTAATCGGTCTTCCATGTGATTTCCAATCGTTATTATCACTTAAATGAGCAGCTATCTCTTTTGCTCTTAGCTGCTTTTCCTCGATCGTAACATCTTGCCCGTCACTATGTTTCTTCCAATTTTTAAATTTATATTTGACTAACCATTTTTTTAACAAATCAATAGTCAGGTCTCTTGCTTGTTCAAAACTTCGAAGTTCTGCTATATCAAAATCTTTCAATATAGCAAACTCTACATTGGTTAATGTTCCTGACTTTGCTTTTTCTATATATTCATTGACTTTATCTAAATATCCTAATGCCGCAACCCATTTTCCCTCCTTGTTTTGAACTTGAGGATCAATGGGACCTAAAACTGAGAAATAGTCCATAAAGATACTATCTCCACTCATACAAAATATAGTACCAGCGCTATACGCATAATCGGGAACAATAAAATGAACTTCAGAATAGTGATATCTAATTATATTAACATAACGCTCTACTGCTATAGCACTGCCACCTGTGGTGGTAAGCATTATGTATAAAGTGTCGTGATGATTTGGACTGTGTGCTAATTCTTCAACAATTTTTAGAAATACATTCTCATTAAGGTTACCAATTGGTCCACAATACACTAAAATATCTGCATTTAAATATTGCTCTAAAACTTCTAATTTGGAGTTTAGCAACAACTTTAAACTATTTTCTAATTGAGACTCCATATACGCTTTACTAATTAGTGAATTTATTATAGTTCTAAAAGCCTATTGATTTCATTACTAATTTGTCCAATTACATCTTTGTTCGCAATTTCGCCATCTAAACTAAACACGACAAAGACGTTACCGCCATATTGTTCCTTGAAAGATTCAAAGCTTGCTTTCATTCTTTCCGTCAAAGAATAGCTACCGAAATTAGCACTTGCTGTAATCGGTTTGATTTGAATGCCAATGGATGCATTGCCAACCTTTGCAACATAATCAATATCACCTGCATGATCTAATTCTGGATCACTTTCTTCAAATACCACATTTGGGAAGAGCTTGGCTAATCCATCGTTTATGACAGATTTTTCACGCAAATATCCA
>CALBKR010000250.1 GCA_937896105.1 uncultured Bacteroidales bacterium | reverse complement strand
GCCTAGCGGTAAGAAAAAGAAAAGACATAAAATGTCTACGCACAAGCGTAAAAAAAGACTGAGGAAGAACAGACATAAGAACAAGTAATCAAGGTCTGTCCAAACACAAAAAACAAACTTGCAAGGATAGTTAAAAGACCTCAAGTTTGTTTTTTGTTTTAAGAAGCAGTTTGAATTCAAGTCCCTGATTTTTCAATATGAATTCAAGCAGCATCCAAAGACTAAGGTAAAGCGCCTCGCCTTTAAGTAAAGGAGGTGCAAAAAAAACAAAAGACAGTATTGTGACAAGCGAACTAATCGTAGATGTTCACTCCCAGGAGGTCTCCATTGCCATCACCGAAGAGAAGCAGTTGGTTGAGTTCCAGAAGGAGGAACAGACAGAAACATTTTCAGTGGGCAATATCTACCACGGGCGAGTGAAGAAAATTATGCCCGGGCTGAATGCCTGCTTTGTCGATGTCGGCTCCGAGAAGGAAGCATTCCTGCACTATACTGATTTAGGCGCGCAATTTTACTCTCTTCAGAAGTATCTGAAACAAATCACAAGCGACCGCAAGAAGAACTTCCCCATAGCAAAGGCATCCATAATGCCCGAGAAGAAGAAGGAAGGCAACATCAGCGAAGCCCTGCAGACAGGCCAGGAGATATTGGTACAGGTAACAAAAGAACCAATAAATACCAAAGGACCACGACTCACCTGTGAGTTGTCGTTCGCAGGACGCTTCCTCATACTGATACCGTTCGAGGACAAGGTATCGGTATCGTCAAAGATTAAGTCCCCCGAGGAACGAACCCGCCTTAAACAGCTGTTGCAGAGCATCAAGCCGAAGAACTTCGGCATAATCGTACGCACGGTTGCCGAAGGCAAGAAGGTTGCCGAGCTTGACAGCGAACTGCGTTCGCTGGTCAACAGCTGGGAATCCCTCGTGGGCAAGGTGCAGAAGAGCACCAAACCGCCGACAATGGTACACGAAGAGTCGGACAGAACCCTTGCACTGCTCCGCGACCTCTTCAACCCCTCGTATGAGAGCATACACGTCAACGACATAGAGGTGTATAAACGAATAAGGGATTACGTATCGGTAATTGCACCCGAGAGCGTGAACATCATCAAACTCTACCGCGGAGAGTTGCCCATCTTCGACCATTTCGGCATAACCAAGCAGATAAAATCCTCATTCGGCAGGATAGTATCGTTCAAAAGCGGCGCCTACCTGGTCATCGAGCACACCGAGGCACTGCACGTTGTAGACGTGAACAGCGGAAACCGCGCACGCAACAACGCCAGCAACCAAGAGGAAAATGCGCTCGAGGTAAACCTCGGAGCCGCCGACGAGCTTGCAAGACAGCTACGTCTGCGTGATATGGGCGGAATCATAGTGGTCGACTTCATCGATATGGACAAGGCCGAGAACCGCCAGAAGCTCTATGAAAGGATGACCGAGAATATGAGCCGCGACAGAGCGAAGCACAACATCCTTCCGTTGAGCAAGTTCGGTCTGATGCAGATAACACGCCAAAGAGTCCGCCCTGCAACATCACTGCAGGTCGAGGAGTGTTGCCCCGTGTGCCACGGAAAAGGCAAGATACAACCATCGGTACTGTTTACCGACACACTGGAGAGTAAAATAGAGACCCTGGTAAAAACCATCGGAGTCAAGCGATTTAAATTGCACGTGCATCCGTATGTCGATGCCTACCTGAAGAAAGGCGTAATTTCGCTCTACCGCAAATGGCAGATGAGATACGGAATGGGAATACGCGTTGTCCCCGACCAGAAGCTGGCCTACCTCGAATATCACATATATGACAAGGAGGGCAACGAGGTCGATATGAAAGAGACAACCGACATCAAGTAAACGTAAAAGAGCCTAAGAGGAGACAATCTCCTCTCACGAAAAATCTCCCCATTACGGCGGGGAGATTTTTCGTTTATAAAGACGAACCGCTATAGAATGACAACAATCTCCACCCAGACTATGATGACCAAAAAAAACATCCAAATCATTGCCATTCCATTTTTAAGTATTATCTTCGCAATAATGAGAAACGAATGCCACGCCCCGAAGGCAAGGCAAAGGCAAACTACACAAACATTGCGTTATGAAGATTTCAAGAATCGAACATTTAGGCATAGCCGTCAAGAGTATTGAAGAGGCACTGCCCTACTACGAGCAGGTCTTGGGTTTTGAATGCTACAACATCGAGACCGTCGAGGATCAGAAGGTGCGCACAGCGTTCCTCAAGGTAGGTGAGACAAAGATAGAACTGCTCGAGGCAACATCACCAGAAAGCACAATAGCAAAATTCATCGAGAACCGAGGCGAAGGCATCCACCACATAGCATATAAAGTCGAAGATGGCGTAGCCAACGCACTTGCAGAGTGCGAGCAGAAGGAGATACGCACCATCGACAAGGCGCCACGCGCCGGTGCCGAAGGGCTGCACATCGCATTCCTGCATCCCAAATCGACAAAGGGAGTACTCACCGAACTCTGCGAGGAGTAAGCATTAATGCCCTAGCCCCTTAGAGCCCTTTAATACCCTTAGTGCCCTTAAAGCCCTTAGAGCCCTTAATGCCCTTAGAGCCCTTATTTTTTTTAAAAACCACTAACAACAAATACTATGAGCAAGCAATTTGAAAAAATCAAAGAGCTGGTTGCCCTGCGTGCAAAAGCACGTTTGGGCGGCGGAGAAAAAGCCATCGAGAAACAGCACGAGCGCGGCAAGTACACAGCACGCGAACGCATAGATATGCTGCTCGACAAAGGCAGTTTCGAGGAGATGGATATGTTCGTCACACACCGTTGCACCAATTTCGGGCAAGAGAAAAAACAGTTCCTCGGCGACGGAGTTGTCGTAGGTAGCGGAACAATAGAAGGACGCCTTGTATACATATTCGCACAAGACTTCACCGTGACAGGCGGCTCGCTCAGCGAGACAATGGCGCAGAAGATATGCAAGGTAATGGATATGGCAATGAAGGTAGGCGCGCCCGTCATCGGCATCAACGACAGCGGCGGTGCACGCATCCAGGAGGGCATCAACGCCCTTGCCGGCTATGCCGAGATTTTCCAGCGCAATATTATGGCATCGGGTGTCATTCCACAGATATCGGGCATCTTCGGCCCCTGCGCAGGCGGTGCAGTATACTCGCCGGCACTCACCGATTTTACCATAATGATGGAAGGTACTGCCTATATGTTCCTAACAGGCCCCAAGGTTGTAAAGACCGTTCTGGGCGAGGTTGTGACACAGGAGGAGCTCGGAGGCGCCAGCGTGCACGCAAGCAAATCGGGCGTGACACATTTCAC
>CALBKR010000249.1 GCA_937896105.1 uncultured Bacteroidales bacterium | reverse complement strand
ACGGTATGCCTCCAACATCAGGTATGGGTATCGGTATGGACCGTCTTGCAATGCTTATGACAGGCCAGACAACCATACAGGAGGTACTCTTCTTCCCACAGATGCGCCCCGAGAAGAAGGTTCCCAAGGACAATGCCGCAGCATTCGCTGTAATTGGTGTCCCCGAGGAGTGGGTACCGGTGCTCCACAAGGCCGGATACAACCTTGTCAACGACCTCAAGGGCGGCAATGCACAGAAGATACAGATGGAGATAGGCGGCATCAACAAGAAATTCAAGCTGGGCTACACCACACCATCGGTAAACGATGTCGCTGCGTGGATTGAGAAACTCGGTTAAACACAAAACAGATACATTATGGAACTATCGAACAAACAGGTTGCCATTATGGGTGGCGGCAGTTGGGCAACGGCTATAGCCAAGATTATACTCAACAATGTCGACAGCATCAACTGGTACATCCGTCGCGATGACCGCATTGAGGATTTCAAGCGTCTGGGACACAACCCGGCCTACCTCTCGGCAGTGAAGTTCGACACCAACAGGATAAATTTCTCGTCGGACATAAACAAGGTTGTCAAGGAGAGCGACATATTGGTATTCGTTACCCCGTCGCCCTACCTGAAGAACCACCTAAAGAAGCTGAAGGCCGACCTTGAAGACAAGTTCATTGTCAATGCCATCAAGGGTATCGTTCCCGAGGAGAACCTTATCATATCGGAATATTTCAACAAGGTGTATAAAGTACCATACGAGAACATTGCGGCCATTGCAGGTCCTTGCCACGCCGAGGAGGTTGCATTGGAGCGCCTGTCATACCTCACTGTGGGCTGTTCAAGCATCGACCACGCCAGACAGTTCGCTAAGAAACTTGCCAACAGCTTCATCAAGACATCGGTGAGCGACGATGTGGTAGGTATTGAATACGGCTCGGTACTCAAGAACATATATGCCATTGCTGCCGGTATCTGCAGCGGCCTGAAATACGGCGATAATTTCCAGGCCGTGCTTATGTCCAATGCAGCCATCGAGATGAACCGTTTCCTCAACGTGGTGCACCCCATCGAGCGCACTATCAACGACTCGGTATATATGGGCGACCTGCTTGTGACAGGCTACTCCAAGTTCAGCCGCAACCGCGTGTTCGGAAGTATGATAGGAAAAGGATACTCGGTAAAGAACGCCCAGATTGAGATGGAGATGATTGCCGAGGGTTACTATGCTGCAAAGTGCATCAAGGAGATTAACGAACACTACCGAATAAACACCCCCATCATCGATGCTGTGTACAACATCCTCTATGAGGGTATTTCGCCGGTAATAGAGATTAAATTATTAACAGACTCATTCAAATAATAGTTAAAATTCAGATTCTTGACTTCAGCCCCCTCGGGAAACGACCGATGGTTTGCTTTGCTCAGAATGACACTATCTTAAATTTTTTCTACTCGTTCAATCAATAAGCAAACAAAGGATATGCCTTCATCTTTTCATTCACTCTAGCACGAACTTGAGCAATTACTTCTTCGTTGTCTACGTTAGAAAGAACGGTTTCAATCATTTCAGCGATTTCAATCATCAAGTCTTCCTTGGCGCCAC
>CALBKR010000248.1 GCA_937896105.1 uncultured Bacteroidales bacterium | reverse complement strand
TGCAGTTGTTGGTCTTCACATCGGTATGCAGCTTGCTGAAGCTGGTAAAATCGGTATATTCATAGAGCAGCGTGGCAGCTCTGTTCATAGCATCGAAATCAATGCCGGGAGCAACCCTCAACGCATAGCGGCGCGAAAAGGGAGCCTTCGATGTCACCACCCTGTAACGATAACGGCGCGACACGGCATCGAAGCGGGCGTGGGCATCGTCGCGCACGCGCTTAACATCGCTGACAGCGATGTCGGGCGGCAGTATCCTGTTGAGCTTATAAACAAGCTGCGCAGTGTCAATGCCGGCAGGGAGGTCGGCGTGCGCCACCATACGGACAGCGTTCACCCCCGAGTCGGTGCGCCCTGCACCCACAACAGGCACAGGCACGCGCATCAGCGTTGCAAGAGCCTCTTCGAGCACCTGTTGCACCGTTATTGCATTCGGCTGCACCTGCCATCCGTGATAGGCAGCGCCGTCATAGGAGAGAAATATGAAATAGCGGTTTGTCATATCTCGTTTTTCAGGATAAAGGTGTGGCACGCCACAAGAGCAGCCGTCTCGGTACGCAGACGCGAGCTTCCCAGGCTCACCGGTCTGTAACCCGCCTTGACAGCCATCTCAACCTCCTCGGGGCTGAAATCGCCCTCGGGGCCAATGAGCACCGTCGCATCCTCGCCCGGCACAAGCACATCCTTCAGCAGCACCCTCTCGCTGTCATAACAATGGGCAATGAACTTTGCACCGGGGCATTCCGTTGCTATGAATCTCTTGAAATCGACCATCTCATCGACAACAGGCTTGCTGTATTTCAGCGACTGCTTCATTGCAGACACCACAATGCGCTCCACACGCTCGGTCTTCACCACCTTGCGCTCCGAGAAGCGGCAGTTCAGGAAAGTTATGGCATCGACTCCCACCTCGGTAGCCTTCTCGGCAAACCACTCGATACGGTCCATATTCTTTGTGGGAGCAATTGCAATGTGCACGTTTCCCTGCCAGTTCTTGGGCATCGCAGCCGGCTCACACGGCTCCACATAGCAATGTTTCCCTGCTATTGAAGCTATTGATGTCCGGTAAAGGTTGCCCTTGCCGTCCGTTATCTCGAGCCCGGCACCCGTGGTGAGGCGTAAAACACGCAGAGCGTGAGCAGCCTCCTCTTCGGAAAGCTCCCAACGCTCTGCTATATCAGGTACATAAAAAAGTGCCATCCTATTTTGTCGTTTTCATTCTACTAATTGCCGTGCACACCGTCCTGCGATGTGTGCCGGGAATCAATCTCCTCTTTCAGTTTGTG
Source organism: uncultured Bacteroidales bacterium (assembly GCA_937896105.1). Next base: position 1,555 of record CALBKR010000248.1, on the reverse strand, counting down.
TGCGAGTTCATAGTTCTCCTCCTTCACCGCGTTCTCTATGGCCACACGCAACGTAGCCTCATCGGCAGCAGTAATGGGGATGGAGAAAGCCCCGTTCTTCTCGTCGTGTATACACATACGCGACAGCAACTCCTCCTCTATGTATATCGGCACACCTGCACGCAAGGCAATTGCAATGGCATCGCTCGTACGTGAGTCAATGGTGCGCTCAACATCACCCTGCCTGTAGCACAGCTGCGAGCAGAAGGTTCCGTCGCTTATATTATTTATAAGGATATATTGAAGTTCGATACCGAATGCCGATGTCAGCTCGCCGAACAGGTCGTGCGTGAGCGGACGGTCGGTCTTTATGCCACGCAATGCAAACGCAATGGCCTGTGCCTCGAGGAACCCCAAGGCAACGATTATCCGGCGCAGACCATCCTTCTCGTTCAACAGCAGAACGTGAGCCCGATGGTCCGAGACCTTCGACATAATATCGGCAATCACAAGCTCAACCATATATCAAGCCTTTTTGTTCTTCTTCTCCCTGAACAATACCGCAAACAGCAGTGCAATTACAAGAGCATAAGCAGCAAAGATGTACCACGCCGTCGACCAGCCCTCGAAATTGGTCTGGTTGGCAGTGAAGTGGTTCACAACCTCCTGAGCTGCAATTACGCCAATCGATGCACCAAGACCATTTGTCATCAACATAAACAGTCCCTGCGCACTCGAGCGTTGGTTCTCGGGCACCTCGTTGTCCACGAAAAGCGAGCCCGATATGTTGAAGAAATCGAATGCGACACCATATACCACCATCGAGAGGATGAAGAATATTACACCCGGCATACCGGGGTCACCCACGGCGAAGAAACCGAAGCGGAATACCCAACCGAGCATTGCAATGAGCATAACAATCTTTATTCCGAACTTCTTGAGGAAGAAAGGAATGAGCAGAATACAAAGAGTCTCAGAAATCTGCGACAGTGATATGAGCATATTGGTATGCTCCACTGCGAATGTACCTGCATATTTTTCGAAGCCACCAAAACCACTGATAAATGTGTTGGCATATCCGTTCGACACCTGCAATGCCGCACCGAGCAACATCGAGAAGATGAAGAACATAGCCATTCTCTTCTGCTTGAAGAGTTTGAACGCATCAAGTCCGAGAGCCGAAGCCAGCGATTTCTTTTCACCGCCCTTGTTTACAGGACAATTGGGCAATGTCAACGAATAGACAGCAAGAAGCACACCCCACACTGCCGATGTAAAGAACTGGTTGTAGTCATTCTGGAAACCTGTAAAGTCTACAATCAACATCGACACAATGAAACCCACGGTGCCGAACACACGGATAGGAGGGAAAGCCTTTACCGTGTCGAGACCGGCCTTGTCGAGTGCCGTATAAGATACCGAGTTCGACAGCGCCAATGTCGGCATATAGAAGGCAACGCTTATGCTGTATGTCCAGAAGAGGTCATTGAATGCCACATCGGCACCTTTTGACATACCTATGTAGCCTGTAATCCCCATAAACACAGCCGCAACAGCGTGGCAAAATGAGAGCAAG
>CALBKR010000247.1 GCA_937896105.1 uncultured Bacteroidales bacterium | reverse complement strand
ACGTCTGAAATCCATTGTCATATATGCCAAATCCTCAATCACCACCACATCGTGCTTTGTTGCAAGGCGACCTATAACTTCAAGTTCCTCATCCTTCAGGCACATCCAGGTGGGGTTGTTCGGGCTCGAATAGAGCACTGCGCAGATATTCCCCTGCGCAAAACAGCTCTCGAGTTTCTCTTCGAGCTTCTCGCCGCGATACTCCGCTATGTCGAACGATGCAATCTTTACGCCAATTACCTGCGCCTGCATCTTCTGCACCGGGAAACCGGGGTCAATGTAGAGCGCGGTATCACGTTTCTCATCGAGCTGCGAAGCAAGCATAAGCGATGCGAACGAAGCCTGCATAGAGCCGACCGTGGGAATACACCCCTCGGGGCTGATATCGGTATCCACAAAGGCCTTTATAAAGCGCGATGCCTGTTGTTTAAGTTCGGGAATACCGTCGATAATGGGATACACCGATGCCACACCACGTTGCAGAGCATCACACTCGGCCTTCACACCCACAGCAGCAGGAGGCAAGCCGGGAATACCCATCTCGAAATGTATGAACTCGGTACCAGTGCGTGCCTCGGCAGCGCGCACCACCGCGCCAATCTGGCGGATAGACGCACTGCGGATATCATCAATCTCAAGCTCCTTGACAATCGAATCGATTATTTTTGGGTCAATAATACTCATTTATTATAAGTCTTTTTATATGGTTACCATGCCTTGCTCTGTCATCCTGAGTGTAACGAAGGATCTATTCTATACACACTTTTGAGATGCTTCGCTGCGCTCAAGCATGACAAGTCCAATAATTATCCTATCATAGTTCTGTCATCCTGAGTGTAACGAAGGATCTCTTCTGTACACACTTTTGATATTTTTCGCTGCGCTCAAGCATGACATTGCTTCGGTTTCAGATTTTTCGGGCAGCCAACCGCAAACAATTTGTTATACAAAAGGAATGGCAGCACGGCGTAACGCAAGTATAATGCTTTTGAAACACATCTTTAGTCTTCCATCAACTTACGATACCTCACCTTCTTCGGCTCCTCAATACCCAAACGACGCATCTTGTTCTCCTCGTAGTCGGAGTATGAGCCCTCGAAGCTGAAGACATTGCCATCGCCCTCGAAAGCAATGATGTGTGTACATATACGGTCGAGGAACCAACGGTCGTGGCTGATTACAACAGCACAGCCGGCAAAATTCTCAAGACCCTCCTCAAGTGCACGGAGTGTGTTCACATCAATATCATTGGTAGGCTCGTCAAGAAGAAGCACGTTACCACCCTCTTTCAGTGCCATCGCAAGGTGCAGACGGTTGCGCTCACCACCCGATAGCACGCCACACTTCTTCTCCTGGTCGGCACCCGAGAAGTTGAAACGAGAGAGGTATGCACGCACATTTATCTCCTTGCCGCCCAGGCGCATAAGCTCGTTACCCTGGCTCATAACCTCATAGACGGTCTTGTCGGCCACGATATCCTTGTGGTTCTGGTCAACGTATGCAATCTTAACGGTCTCGCCCACCTCGAATGTACCCTCGTCGGCAGTCTCAAGCCCCATAATCATACGGAAAAGGGTTGTCTTACCGGCACCGTTGGGGCCAATTACGCCAACAATGCCGTTAGGAGGCAACATAAAGTTCAAGTTGCTGAAAAGGTGCTTGCTGCCGAAGGACTTGCCGATATTGTCGGCGATGATAACCTTGTTGCCGAGGCGTGGGCCGTTGGGGATAAAGATTTCAAGTTTCTCCTCACGCTCCTTCTG
>CALBKR010000246.1 GCA_937896105.1 uncultured Bacteroidales bacterium | reverse complement strand
GTTTCCGAAGGCATTGAGGAGCGATTTCTTTATCTTGTTGAGAACGATTTTTCTTAATCCGGGTATCTTTAGTAACAGCTTTGCAGGATATTTGCGTGTCACAGGGAACACCTTTGACTTGAATATCTTCTCTATTACCAAAGGCACAGTGAGGAACATAAACGGCTTTACCGCGCCCAAGCCACCGATGAGACGTGCAGGGGTCGGTTTTCCCGGCATCACAAACACGTGGCATCCGCTTGAGAGAGAGAACAGGACATCAAATGCCTGTCCGAACATATGAGCCATAGGAAGAATAGCAAAGATGTGACCGCCCACGCAGGCTGGAATTGTGCGGAGACCGAAATCAAGATTTGCCGACAATGAACGGGCAGGCAACACAACGCCCTTTGATACAGTGCTGGTTGTACCCGATGTGAAGCTGATTTCCACAACAGCCTCCATATCACGCTCCTCATTATAATAGTTGACATCGGCTGCTGTCAGACCATTTGGATAGAGCTTTGCAAAGCGCTCGTCGAGTGTTTCGCAAACAGCTGCCAGTTTCTTGTCGGCAGCAACAGCCACACTCATATCCTTTATATTCAATATACCGGCAAAACCCTTGGTAGACTCCAATTGTTTGATATAATTCTCTTCTTCCTTGAGGCTGTTGATTGCAATGTCATCGGCGACAAGAAGCTTGCACTCCGAGAAAGAACCGAGTTCTGCTACTGCACCGGGGATAAAGTCGGGAAGGAAAGGAACCGTCACTGCCTCGTATGTCAGCGTTGCGAAATAGACTATCACCCACTCGGCCGAGTTCCTTGCATAAAGAGCAATCTTGTCGTTCTTGCCGATACCCGCCTCAGCGAAGAGGATGTGATACTTTGCAATCTGCTCGGCTACCTGACCGTATGTGTAGGTCTCTTTACCGAAATTGGTCACAGCCGGCAAATTCCAATGAGCTTTCACGGCGTCATTGAAATGACTTATAAAATGTTTCATAGTATAATTGATAGTGTGATTGATTTGCGGGTACAAATTTCTATATTATTTTTTTAATATACAAATTTATTTTAACCAAATTGCACACTCGACGCTATTTTGTGCAAATAATAGCAATTCAAATTATCAATATACCTACTTATAACAATAAAGCCTCCCGCCAAAAACGGGAGGCTTTATTGCTATAATATAATATAGAATTATGAATACATATAACGCTTGATACTCTGCTTCGGTGTCTTCTCGAACGCCTCGGTACGCATCTCCACATAACCGAGCTTGCTGTATACAGGGAGTTCGGAGTTAAGTGCAAGCACATTCTCCTCAACCAGTTTCTCAACAGCCTTCTCATCAAGGCCATCCTTCTTGCCGGCCTCATAATCGGCAACAACAAGTGCTACAACAGCATTCTTGCGGCCGACAACCAATGACTCGATGACATAGGGAAGGTTGTTTATCTTGTCCTCAATCTCCTCGGGGTAGATGTTCTGGCCACTTGCGGTGAGAATCATATTCTTGCAACGGCCCTTGATAAAGAGGTTGTCCTTTGCATCGAGAAGACCCATATCGCCGGTCTTCAACCAGCCATCCTTTGTAAATGCAGCTGCTGTAGCCTCTTCGTTCTTGTAGTAGCCAAGCATCACCGCATCACCCTTCACCTGGATTTCACCAAGTACACGGCGTGGATTTGCAGAATCGATACGCAGTTCAAGCGGATGAGCCTTGGTACCGCAAGAGTACTTCACATATTCGCTCTTGTCGCGATATGAGATAAGCGGACCGCACTCGGTCATACCATAACCTACTACATATGGGAACTTCATTCGCTTGAGCAAATCCTCGACCTCGCGGTTAAGGGCGGCTCCGCCGACAATAAGACCTGTTGTAAAGCCATTGCCGAAGGCATTGAGGAGCGATTTCTTTATCTTGTTGAGCACTATCCTATCCAGTCCGGGTATCTTGAGCAGCAGTTTTGCGGGGAATTTGCGTGTTGCAGGGAATACCTTCGACTTGAATATCTTCTCTATTACCAAAGGTACTGTGAGGAACATAAACGGTTTTACCGCACCCAAACCACCTATGAGACGTGCCGGAGTGGGTTTGCCGGGCATAACGAATACGTGACTACCGCCTGAGAGCGGGAACAGGACATCGAATGTCTGTCCGAACATATGAGCCATAGGAAGAATTGCAAAGATGTGACCTCCACGCACCAAAGGTATCTCACGACGTGCAAAATCAAGGTTCACAGAGAGTGAACGTGCAGGAAGCACTACACCCTTTGATGTCGCACTTGTGGTACCCGATGTGAAGCTGATTTCCACAACAGCCTCCATATCACGCTCCTCCTTGTAGAAATTGACACTATCAGCTGTCAGACCATTGGGATACAGCTTTGCAAAATGGTCGTCGAGAGTCTCACAGACCGAAGCAAGCACCTTGTCTGTCGCGTGATCGGCTTTAAGGGTCTTTACATTTATTATACCGGCAAAACCTTTTGTAGACTCAAGCTGCTTGATGTATTTCTCATCCTCTTTCAAGCCATTGAATGCAATGTCATCGGCAATAATGAGCTTACACTCGGAAAACGCACCCAACTCGGCAACTGCACCGGGGATAAAATCGGGCAGGAAAGGAACAGATACTGCCTCGTATGTCAATGTCGCGAAATAAGCAATCACCCACTCGGCAGAGTTACGCGCATACAGGGCAATCTTCTCACCTTTCTTTACACCGGCCTCACTGAAAAGGATATGGTACTTTGCAATCTGCTCAGCCATCTGACCATAGGTAAATGTTTCTCCACCGAAATTGGTTACAGCAGGCAAATCCCAATGTGCTTTTACAGAATCGTTAATAAGACTTACAAAATGTTTCATAATATAATAACTCTATGTTTGTTACAGTTTAGCGCCAAAAGCAATGGCTTTTATACAAATTTCAAAAAAAATATCAGAACACGTCAGCCTGTAATTGAAAATTAACTTAAAAAAGACATCTTTTCATTATTTAATAGTACAAAAACAACACCCCTTTAACATTATTTCACAAATAAACAAAATAAAAAGAGTGAGAGGTAAAAATGTTCCGAGGCACAGGGACTATGCCCCGGAACTGCAAATCAATCACTATCAATAATATTTAATTATGATACAAGTTAATTATACATAAAGCGCTTGATGCTCAACTTGGGAGTCTTTTCAAACGGTTCGCGTCTCAACTCGCAACGAGCTATCTGGCTATATGATGGCAACTTTGCATTGAGGGCAAAGACGCTGTTTTCTATTACCTCCTGAACCTTGTCAACCTCGATGCCGGCTGCTTTCAGTGCATCATTATCTACGACAATCAGTGCAACGAGTGCGTGATTACGGCCTACGACAAGCGTTTCTGTTATATAAGGAAGCTGCAAAATCATATCCTCAATCTCCTCGGGATAGATATTCTGTCCACTACCCGTAAGAATCATATTCTTGCAACGACCTTTTATATAAATTATTCCGTTGCGATCCTGTATACCCATATCACCGGTTTTCAACCAGCCATCGGATGTGAATGAAGACTTTGTCGCCTCGGGGTTGTTATAATAGCCAATTGTCACAACATCACCGCGCACCTGTATCTCTCCGGGAACCTTCGTTGCCCTGTCCGAGTCGATACGCACCTCAATTGTGGGTCCTGCAATGCCACCTGCCTCGTGAATTGTAGGATGCGATGAAGCAGTATAGCTGATGAGCGGTCCACACTCGGTCATACCATATCCTACTGCATAAGGTATCTTTATCCTCCTCATAACCTTATCCACATCCTTGCTTATGGCAGCACCCCCTATAAAGAAACCGGCATTCTGCAGATTACCGCCGAATGTATTAAGAATCTTGGAGCGTACTTTCCTGTGGATAAGCTGGCGCACACCGGGTATCGATGTCAGGAATTTCATAGCAGGCTTTTTAAGCACAGGAATGACTTTAGCCCTAAATATCTTTTCTATTAACATCGGGACAGTCAAGAAGATAAACGGCTTTACCTCGGACAATGCTTTAAGCAGACGTACCGGTACCGGTTTCTCGGTAAATATATGTATGTGGCAACCGCAACCATAAAGCAGAAGGAAATCGAACGCCAAACCGAAAATGTGCGCCAAAGGCAAGATAGACAATGTATTGCCCGGCGACTCAACTGCTACAGGAACCAGTCTGCGTGCTACCTGAACATTGCCTGAGAGTGATTTTGCCTGCAGCATAACACCTTTGGGTGCACTGCTTGTACCGGATGTATAGCTAATTACAGCAAGCTCCTCCAAATCACCGGTAGCGATGTCAACATCGGCAGCGGTCATTCCATTAGGGAATTTCTTCGTGAAAGCCTTGTCAACATCTTCAATTGCAACTTTAACAGGATTATTGCATTCCTCTATTCCACTGTATGTTACAATATCAAAAACGCCGACAAAATTATCATAGTCAGCAAAGCCCCCAAGCACACCGGCACGCTGCAATCCTGCAAGTACATTCTTGTCAACAAACAACATCCTGCTGTCTGAAACCTTTGTCAGATTGGCAATATTCTCGGGTAAGAAATCGGCCAGAAACGGAACAGCCACAGCCTTGTAAGATGTAATTGCAAGGAAAACCACACACCACTCGGCAGAATTTCTTGCACAGATGGCCACGTGGTCACCCTTTTTAATGCCACATTTCTCAAAAAGGATATGCAGCTTCTCAATATCTCTTGCTATATCGCAGTTCTTGAAGGTGTTTGCACCATAATTGGTGATAGCAGGCTCATTCCACTTGCTTTTGATAACATCTTCGACATACGAAAGATAATGTTTCATAAATTAAATAGTGTTTAAAATCAATTTTCAAATCAAATCAATCACACCTCCAGAACAATCGCTTAAAAATCGCCAGTATTGCCGGAGTCGCAGCGCAAAGGTCGCAAATCATTTTTTAAATACATAAAAAGGTAGATACACAGCCCTATGCATTGGCAAAAATAGAAAATATTGGGTGAAATTATATATTTATAGGTGAAATTAAACTTAAAAAATTGACAATAATTTCGTCCAAAGGGGTAATTTCGCCAAAAACGAACCAGAATATATGTCTAAACAAGACAAAACGAACAGCATAAGCAGAACAAAAACCATAACCGGTAAAGCTTATACACTACACAACAAACCAAGCAGCAGCCGCCATAACCGCCGCATTGAACAAAAGGCTATCCACAAATAACTCTGCGGCAAATTTTGAGATTATCAAGAAGCACTTTAAATTTCTAAAAATTAAGCCGACAAAAATTAGGTTTTAAATTCAAAGCGACTAACTTTGCATATACGATAACAAAAGATACAACATAAAAAGGACACAAGCCGCTCCTCGCAGTATTGCAGGACAGCTTTAAGCAACAAAAGACAAATAATTTGCATTCAACAAAATAAACTTTATAACATAACCATAAAAAATGTAGTGTACACTACTCTAAATTTTCATTATTATGGAAAAAGAAATCAAATTCAGCCTCGTTTACCGCGATATGTTCCAATCGTCGGGTAAATTCCAACCGCTCGCCGAGCAGCTTGAAAAAGTAGCTCCAGCTATCATTGAAATGGGATGTTTCTCACGCGTAGAGACAAACGGCGGTGCTTTCGAGCAGGTAAACCTAATGGCAGGCGAGAACCCAAACAAAGCCGTAAGACGCTTTACAAAGCTATTCAACGAAGCCAACATACAGACCCATATGCTCGACAGGGCACTGAACGCACTACGTATGTTCCCTGTTCCGGCCGATGTACGCCGCCTTATGTATAAGGTAAAGAAAGCGCAGGGCGTAGACATCACCCGCATATTCTGCGGACTTAACGACTCGAGAAACATAATTCCCTCAATCAAATATGCACTTGAGGCAGGAATGATACCACAGGCAACGCTCTGCATCACCTCCTCCCCTATCCACACGGTTGAATATTACAGTAATTTAGCCGATGAGCTTATTGCAGCCGGCGCTACTGAAATATGCCTCAAGGATATGGCCGGCATCGGACGCCCGGCATTCCTTGGCCGCCTGACAAAGAGTATAAAGGATAAACACCCCGAAATCATCATACAGTACCACGGGCACAGCGGCCCCGGCCTTTCTATGGCATCAATCCTCGAGGTCTGCAAGAACGGTTGCGACATAATCGACACGGCTGTTGAGCCATTGTCTTGGGGAAAGGTGCATCCGGACATCATCAGTGTTCAAGCAATGCTTAAAGATGCAGGCTTTAAAGTACCGGAAATCAATATGAATGCATATATGAAGGTTCGTAGCCTGACACAGGAATTCATCGATGACTGGATGGGCGTGTTTATGGACAAGAACAACAAGCTGATGAGTTCGTTGCTGCTCACAAGCGGCTTGCCGGGCGGTATGATGGGCTCAATGATGTCCGACCTTGCAGGCGTCCACAAGGGCATCAACGGCATCCTGCAAAGCAAAGGCAAACCTACATACACGCTCGACGAGCTTATGGTTGAACTTTTCAATGAGGTTGCATATGTGTGGCCACGAGTGGGCTATCCCCCGCTTGTGACACCTTTCAGCCAGTATGTGAAGAATATCGCGCTTATGAACCTGCTCTCACGTGCACAGGACGAGCCACGCTTCAGCAGAATGGACGAGAGTATGTGGGGTATGATACTTGGAAAGAGCGGAAGACTTCCGGGCGAGGTTGCTCCCGAAATTGTTGCGCTTGCCAAGGAGAAGGGCTACGAGTTCACGACGGCCGACCCGCAGAGCTTCTACCCCGACGCACTCGATGGATTCCGCAAGGAGATGCAGGAGCTTGGTTGGGATACCGGCCAGGACGATGAGGAACTTTGGGAGTTCGCTATGCACGAGCGCCAATACCGCGACTACAAGAGCGGCGTGGCAAAAGAGCGTTTCCTTGCTGACATTGAAAAGGCTAAGGACAGTGAAATGGCAAACAAGGGCGTAAGCATAGAGGAAATCCAGGCTATCAAGCACGCAAAGGCTGACCCGATTGTTGCCGCAGAGAAGGGACAGATTATTTGGGAGGTCGTTGTCGAGGGTGTATCACAAGCTCCGGCTATAGGCCGCCACTATGCTGCCGATGAGCTTTTCTGCACCATTATAACTCCGTGGGGCGAATTGCAGCCCGTTGCTACCGGGCTCGGTGGCCGTGTGGTTGAGATTTGCGCCAAGCAGGGCGACCACGTCAATAGAGGCGATATTATAGCATACCTGCAACGCGACGAGCTTTTCAATTGAAATATCAAGAATTTATAACGCTCCATAAAAAAATATGGCAACCGCGGTTGCCATATTTTTATTATATACGTTTGCTGCCCTCGTATCTCACTTCCTCGCAGTGATGTGAAAACAGCCCTGCTTGATTTCATACTTTACATAACAACGCTCCTGGTTACGCAAATCGCGCAAAACCTCTGTGAGAACGGCTTTCAAGTCGGTCTGGCTTACATCGGGAGCATTCTCGTCGTGCTTCTTGAAACGCGCATAAGAGATATCGACAGTTGTACCATAACAATGTACCGAGCGTTGGGATGCATTTATATTCCTTTTTGAAAGACTTTTCACATCGGCATCAGTCCTTAATACCGATGTAACGATAACGCTATACTCAGGCAGATGCTTGTTGCGCAGCGAGTCCTGGAAATTATACCCGATATCACATAGCAATGCGGCGGCCTCGGGTACCAGATATGGGCTCGAATGTGTCAATTTATCTATTGCATATGGTTTGTCATCGCCTTCAATGGAGCGCAAATTCTTCATCTGCCCCTCTATTGCCTCACGGTCGGCAAGCGGCTTGATGCCGATTTTCTCTGCTGCAGAGAGATGAGTATCATTTCCATCCTTGAATATCCTGTTCGCATTATAATAGATTATCTTATTGGGTTTCTCGGGAACAGGCGGCCTCTTACGGGTCTCTTTGGGCTGGTCACCACCCTTTCCGCCACTGTCACTGCCACTGCAAGAGAGAAAAAAAAGCGGAACGGCTACAAAAAAAGAGAGAAATAACTTGTTCATAGTGTTTTTCATTTGTATGCAAAGTTACTGAAAATACCAACACCAATCAAGCCGTAAGCTCAAGATATTTATAGTAAAATATATTTACATTACCTCTTTGAGAATGAAGAAAAATTAATGAAACCGTAACCAGCATCGGAAAAACTGCATCAAATTAATAAGGTATTATAGGCAATTTAATGAAAAAAGGCTATATTTGTCAAAATATATCTTAACAGTAAACATTTAACCATTTGATATATGAAAAAATCCATTTTATTCCTGTTTGGTCTATTCTTGGGAATAACGAATATCATTGCCCAGGGGTTCCCGACCATAAGCACAAATGAGAACACAAAGTGGTATCTCATCCAATTTATGAACGGCGGCAATGCCATCACAGCCGAGAGTGCCGGGGCACAGATTACCACAGCTACTGCAACCGGTAGTGATGCGCAGTTGTGGAAGATAACCGGCGATGCAACCAACGGCTACACATTTACCAACAAGAAAGGAAATATCCTTTATGTGAGTTCAGCAGCCAAGGACCAGATGGTGAAAGCGACAACAAGCGCCACAGGTGTCAGCAAGTTCTTCATCAACCCTACAGGCAACAGCACTTACAGTGGTGGTTTTGAGATTCAACCAAAAGGAAACACAAGCGTTTCAATGAACCTTTGGGGAGGTCCAAGCGAGAACCGCGGCGTAGGCCTTTGGGACAAGAGCGACCAGAACAACCCGGTACAGTTTGTCGAGTACACAGTGTTCGAGAACTTGGGTAATATTTCAGTTATCCCCTACCCCGCCGAAATGACAGTAGGAGAAGGAAGCCTTGCTGTTTCATCACTCAGCGCCATCACATACCCGGACGAGGAGGTTGCGAAATATGTGAGTGATTTTGCAGCAATGCTTGCAAAGACATCGGGCACTACACTCGCTGTCAAGGAGAGCAGTGCAGAGGCCGCTGAAGGCGAGATTTGGCTTGCCGTTGATGCTTCACTGCCGGCCGAAGGATACACTTTGAATGTAAACGACAACGGCATTGCAATAAAAGCATCCAAAAAAGCCGGTTTCTTCTATGCAATACAGACATTGAAGCAATTGCTCCCGCGCGACCTCTTCGGCGAGGTGCTCAACAGCGAGGCAAAATGGGAAATACCTTTCGTAACGATTGCCGACCAGCCGCAGTTCGGCCACCGTGGATTTATGATGGATGTTGCACGCCACTTCTTCGACAAGGACGAAGTGAAGAAGGTGCTCGACATTATGGCACTCTACAAGATGAACCGCCTGCACTGGCACCTCACCGACGACCAGGGCTGGCGCATTGAAATTCCGGAATATCCACTGCTCACCGAGATTGGTGCAGTGCGTTCAGGCTCATTCACAAGCCCGGGAGACGGCAGCAAGTTCTTCGACGATACAGAGTATGGCCGTGGAATGTATTTCACACAGGAGGACTTACGTGAAATCGTGGCATACGCAGCAGAGCGCAACATAGAGATTCTGCCTGAGATTGACCTGCCAGGTCATATGGTTGCAGCCGTGACATCTTACCCCGAATTAAGTTGCGACCCCACAAAGGAGTATTCCGTACGAATCGACGGCGGAATATCGAAGGATGTCCTGAACATCGGAAAGGACGAGACAATAGATTTCCTGAAATGTGTACTCGATAATGTAGCCACAATATTCCCCTACCCTTATGTACACATCGGCGGTGACGAGTGCCCCACCGACCAGTGGCAGACTAACGAGGATTGCCTGCGCCGCGTTCAGGAAGAAGGCCTTGCCGGCGTACACGAATTGCAGTCGTGGTTGGTCGAAGAGCTCGGCACATACCTCAAGGATAAGCACGGAAAGGATATTGTAGTATGGGACGAGTTGCTTGCACACTGGACAAGTGAAAACAAGGTCAAGCCTATAATTATGGCTTGGAACAGCCTTGGTAAGACTGCCGAAGCGGCGAACAAGGGTTTCAAGAGCATTGCGACACCCTATTCGCACGTATATATCGACTTTATGCAGGTAGGCCCTGACAAGACTGTTATTGATGAACCATATTATGGCGGTTGGAACGAGACCAACACCAACACATTGGAAGAGGCATACTCACTGAACCCTGCCGGCTCACTCAGCGGACGCGAGGAGTACTGTCTGGGCGTACAGTGCAACCTATGGGCAGAGACACTCAACGACGATATTGAGCTTGAATACCAGTTGTTGCCACGTATGATTGCAGTTGCCGAGACCGGATGGTTGCCAAGCAGCAAGAAGAACTGGAGCGGTTTCTATACCCGCCTGCAGAGCCACGCCGAGATTCTT
>CALBKR010000245.1 GCA_937896105.1 uncultured Bacteroidales bacterium | reverse complement strand
GCAACAGAGGCTACCCTCTCCACCACCGAAGGCAATGATTATTACATCTGGTCTAACGCCGACCACAACGACTATAACTCATCGAGCGATGGCGGCGGTATTGCAGCGCTCATTGACGGGCAAAGCGGCACATATATGCATACTAATTGGAACAACAGTGTGACTGCAATAACAGACAATCACTTCATAGAGGTAAACCTTGGAGAAGACAACGCGGTTTCAGAGTTCAAGTTCCGCTACCAGGCACGTAGCGGAAGCGGCCTCGGTGACTACCCGAAGACCATCAAGGTACAAGGCAGCAACGACGGGACAGAGTATACCGACATTGCCACTGTTGAGCCACGCAATGTAAACGGAGGCGTAATTGAAAATGGTGCAGAGTGGTTATCGGGCGTACTTGGCAATGGCAACACATACAGCCGTTTGCGCTTTACTGTAACCGCAACAACAACCAACAAGACTGCAGGAGGATATATATTCTGGCATATGGCGGAATTCGGGCTCATTCCACGCAATGAAGAGCCGGAGATCAACTATTCAGGAAAAATTATTACAGAAACCGTAGAGAGAGCGCAGACCGAGGTTGAGGCATCCGCTGCCGCATTGCTGGCAACACAAACAATTGCAGAATACGAAGCTACACTCACCGCCCTGCAGGAAGCATACAACAAGCTGCTCGAAGCAATAACCGTTACCAGCCCTGAGACCGGGAGATACTACCGCCTGAAAGGAAAGCAAAGCGGCAACTACATCGACGCAGTAAACCTGTACAGCGGAGACCAGATGGGTATGAAGCCGGAAGCGGAATATGACCCTGCCGGCACAATCTTCTACCTTGACGAGAACAACCGCCTGCTCAACTATGCGACAGGCACATACATCAATGGAACACGCCATATCGGCACTGTCAGCACCGATGAAAAGAATGCCTGGACATTCAGCCGTTCAGAATACAACAGCGACAGCTGGACACTATGTTCCAACTCCAGTAGTTCGAAGTATCTCCACGACAGCGAAAATAGAGCCGACCGTTGCAGCAGCCTGTGTGGTGAAAGGCATGATTTTGTCATTGAGGAGGTAACAGAACTGCCTGTAGACATTACAACTGCGGGGTACGCCTCCTTCTATGCTCCTGTAGAGGTTTCATTCAGCGGCATACAGGCATATTACGCTAGCGAAATCGATGGCAACTATGTGAGGATGGAAAAGTTCGAGAAAGGTATTATCCCAGCCGGAGAAGGAGCTATTCTGGGTGGAGAAATCGATGGCGAGGGACTTATTCCTGAAGCAGATGAAGCCACATACAGCTTCACCATAAATTACAGTGCAACAGAGAACGCAATAGAGGGCAACCTGCTGAGCGGAACTGTTGAGAAGAGTGTCATCACAAAGGAAGAGAACAAAACCTACTATGTACTGGGTATAAGCAACAATGTTGCCGGTATGTACAAGCCTGTAAACGGTGAAGATACCGAGACATTCATCAATGCCGGGCACAAGGCCTATATGTGCATCACCGGAATTACACAAAGCAATGGTTTCCGCTTTGGCAGCGGTACAACGATTGTGGATGAGGTGCAAACAGAATACGAAAAGACAAATACTGTTTACGACCTCACTGGCAGAAAGGTAGATAACCCCACCAAAGGCATATACATTATTAACGGGAAGAAAGTGCTTGTTCAGTAACAGTACTGAAACAGTTCAGACTATCGAGAAGGTGACTTGGGTCACCTTCTTTTGTATGAGGCGTGAATAAAAAGTAAGGTTCAAGGCTTGTGCAGGCTTCAAAACCGCAACCGACGCTGTAATGCGAGAG
>CALBKR010000244.1 GCA_937896105.1 uncultured Bacteroidales bacterium | reverse complement strand
AACTCGTACGTTGCCGCGACTACTCTGTTGTAGGTGCCGAGAAGTCGGCTTTCATCCTTCCGAAGAAACCCGCCACATTGCTCAAGAACCTTCTTGGCAAGGACGAGCAGGATGATGTTGCCGTTGAGTTCGATGGCCGCTTCGCTATCTTCGATATGGGCGAGTACAAGCTCGTTTGCCGCCTGTTCGATGGCCGTTACCCCAACTACAACTCTGTAATTCCACAGAACAACCCCCACAAGCTTACCGTTGACCGCGCCGCGCTCATCAGCACACTGCGTCGTGTGGCTATCTTCTCGTCACAGGTGAGCCTTATCAAGTTGCACCTCGAGGATAACAAGGTGGTGATTTCGGCACAGGATACCGATTTCTCGACATCGGCCGAGGAGAGCATCGCTTGCAGCTACGAGGGAGCATCTATGAACATCGGTTTCCGTGCGTCGTTCCTTATCGATATCCTCAACAATACCCCCGGTCAGGACGTGGTTATTGAGCTCGCTGACCCCTCACGTGCAGGCGTGATTGTTCCTGCCGAGCAGGTTGACAAGCAGGAGCTGCTTATGTTGTTGATGCCAATGATGCTGACCGATTGATTATGGAACTGAATCTGGTCAAGCCTATAATATTTTTCGACCTTGAGACAACGGGTACCGATATCTCAAAGGACCGTATCGTCGAGATATGCTTCATAAAGGTGTATCCCGACGGTAGGGAACTTGAGTATACCAAGCGTATCAATCCCGGTATGCATATCCCCGAGGGCGCATCGGCGGTACACGGCATATATGATGCCGATGTAAAGGAGTGCCCAACCTTCAAGGAGGTGGCTCGTGAGATAGCCAATGAGTTCGAGGGTTGCGATGTCGCCGGTTTCAACTCGAACCGCTTCGATTTGCCTCTGCTTGCCGAGGAGTTCCTGCGTGCCCAGGTCGATATCGACCTTTCGCGTCTCAGGGCTATCGATGTGCAGGTGCTGTACCACAAGCGCGAGCCACGTACATTGTCGGCTGCATACAAGTTCTACTGCGGCGAGAATCTCGAGGATGCCCACAGTGCGCTTGCCGATACACGTGCGACATACAATGTGCTGAAGGCGCAGCTCGACCACTACGACGACCTTGCCAATGACATGGAGGAGCTTGCAAAGGAGTCGTCATTCACGAAGAATGTCGATTTTGCCGGCCGCTTTGTGTATGATGCCGATGGCAAGGAGGTCTTCAATTTCGGAAAATACAAGGGGATGCCTGTTGATGCAGTGCTCGACCGCGACCCCGGCTATTATGGCTGGATGATGAACGGCGAGTTTCCGCTCAACACCAAGCAGGTGTTGACACGCATCAAGTTGCGCGGAATGAAGAAATGACACGGCAGCAGCGGTCTGCCGCCGTGCCTTGTGTGTAACAGTGAAAAGATTTTCTGAATGTTAAAAGGAAAGAAAATAGTTTTGGGCGTGACGGGCAGTATTGCCGCCTATAAGGCTGCTGTGCTTGTGCGTCTGCTGGTGAAGGAGGGAGCTGCCGTACAGGTGGTTATGACCCCTTCGGCCAAGGAGTTCATCACTCCACTTACCCTCTCGACATTGTCGGGGCGTCCTGTGTTGTGCGATTTCTTCCACAGCGACAGCGGTGCCTGGAACAGCCACGTTGAGCTTGGTCTGTGGGCCGATGCAATGATAGTTGCCCCGGCAACGGCGTCGACACTTGGCAAGATGGCCGGTGGTGTCGCCGATAATCTGCTTGTCACCACATATCTCTCGATGAAGGCGCCGGTTTTCATCGCTCCTGCAATGGACCTTGATATGTATGCCCATCCCTCGACACAGCACAATATCGATGTGTTGAGGAGCTATGGCAACCACATTATCGAGCCGGCATCGGGCGAGCTTGCAAGCCATCTGTGCGGAAAGGGTCGTATGGAAGAACCTGCAGGGATAGTCGAAGCACTCAAGGATTTTTTTTTCGGAAGTAGGGCGCTTGCAGGGAAAAGAGTGCTTGTTACCGCAGGCCCTACGTATGAAAAGATAGACCCAGTGCGTTTTATCGGCAACTACTCATCGGGCAAGATGGGCTTTGCTATTGCCGAGGAGTGTGCAGAGCAGGGTGCCGATGTAACCCTTGTGGCAGGGCCTGTATCGCTGGAGTGCCATAATCCGGGTATAAAGCGCATCGATGTCGAGTCGGCGCGTGAGATGTACGAGGCCGCAATGGCTGCTTTCCCCTCTTGCGATGCTGCGGTGCTGTCGGCCGCCGTAGCCGATTACCGTCCGGCACAGTGTGCGCCCGAAAAGATGAAACGCACAGCAGATGATATGTGCATCGAGCTCACTCCGAACAATGATATCGCAGCGTCGCTCGGCGCTGTGAAGGGTGCGAACCAATGCCTTGTGGGCTTTGCCCTGGAGACAAACAACGCCGAGGAGAATGCCCGCAAGAAACTGGAGAAGAAGAACCTCGATTTCATAGTCCTGAACTCGCTCGAGGATAAGGGAGCAGGCTTTGCCTGCGACACCAACAAGGTGACCATAATCGACAAGGAGGGGCAGAGTACATTCCCCTTGAAAAGCAAGAGGGAGGTGGCAAAGGATATTGTGGCGCACCTGTCGAAACTGCTGATGCTGCTGTTCTTTATGCTGTTGCCGTTGTCGGCAAGTGCCGAGGGTGAGGAACTCAATGCCAATGTGACGCTGAACGCATCAAAGGTGCAGGGCTCGAATACCGAGGTGTTTACACAGCTCGAGGATGCTCTGAAATCCTTTATCAACGACCGCAAGTGGACATCGAACGTGTACGAGGAGGTGGAGCGCATAGATTGCAATTTCGTCTTTGTGGTTAACTCGTATGCCAATGACGGCAGTTTCGACTGCTCTCTTATGGTGCAGGCTTCGCGTCCTGTGTTCGGCGCTTCATACAGTTCGACACTCTTCCAGTACGAGGACAAGAGCGTGAAATTCAAATATCTGCCGTTCGACCGTCTTGAGTTCGTCGAGGATAACCTTGACAACAACCTCACGGCGGTGATTGCCTTCTATGTCTATATGATAATAGGGATGGATATGGACTCAATGGGTGAGCTTGGCGGCAGTGAGTTCCTGAACAAATCGCTGACCATAGCCAACAATGCGCAGAACCTCGGAGATGCCGGGTGGCGTGCCGGCAGCGGCAACAACAACCGCTACTCGATAATCGACGATTATATGAACGGCGCTATGGAGCCGGTGCGCAAGCTGATGTACAAGTATCACCGTCTTGGCCTGGACACGATGTTCAAGAATGCCGACGGTGGGCGCAAGGCCATTACCGAGAGCATAGCTATGCTTAAGAAGGCCTATGAGGACAGGCCTATGGCCTATTTTACAACACTGTTCACCGAATACAAGGTGGATGAGATTGTAAATATATACTCTAAATGTACCGCCGAGGAGAAAAAGACGGTTGTGGCAACATTGTCCGAAATAAATCCGTCATTGTCGTCGGAGTGGGACAAGATAACAAGAAGCAATAATTGAGCATAATGCTGAAACATATTTCGATACGTAATTTTGCACTTATTGAGCACGTGGAGGTCGATTTCTCTGCCGGCTTTTCTGTCATCACAGGTGAGACGGGACACGGAAAATCGGTCTTCCTTGGCGCTGTATCGATGTTGCTCGGGCAGCGTTCCGATGCAAAGGCTATACGCGATGGTGCCGACCGATGCATAATCGAGGGCTGTTTCGATATCTCGGAGCTTGCCCTGCAGGGGTGGTTCGAAGAGAATGACCTTGACTATGACAGCGAGTGCATCGTGCGCCGCGAGGTGTCGGTGACAGGGCGTAGCAGGGCTTTTGTGAACGATACGCCGGTGTCGGTGTCGCAGCTAAAGGAGCTCGGTACTCGTCTGGTCGATATCCACTCGCAACACCAGAACCTGCTGCTCGGCGACAGAAACTACCAGTTGAGGGTGCTCGACATATTGTCGGATAACAGCGTGCAGCTGCAGTCTTATAAAGAGCAGTACGACACATATCTGGCTCTTTGCAGTGAATTGAAGAGGCTCAAGGAGTCGTTGGAGAGCAGTCGCCGCGACGAGGAGTGGCTTCGCTTCCAGCTCGACGAACTCGAGACAGCGGCATTGAAGGATGGCGAGCTCGAGACATTGGAACAGGAGATGCAGGAGCTGTCACACGCCGAGGAGATACAGGCTGCCTTGTATGGTGCCTGTACGGGTATTGACGGCGAGGGTAACAGCCTGTTGCAGGCGCTCCGCGAGTCGGTGAGTGCCCTTTCGCGCATAGCACCGCATTATAGTGCCGCAGGCGAGCTGTCCGACCGTCTCGACAGCTGTTACATCGAGCTCAAGGATTGTTGCAGCGAGATGGAGCAGCGTGCCGGCCGTGTGCAGTATTCGCCCGATAGGCTCGAGGCTGTCGAGCGTCGCTTGGCACTGATTTATGGTCTGTTCAAGAAGCATCGTGTGGAAACTGTGGCCGCCCTGTTGGCTCTTGCCGCCGATTACGCTTCGCGTCTTGGCAGGATAGAGTGCGGCGACGATGAGATATTGGCGTTGGAACGCCGCATAAAGGCTTGCGCCGATGAGCTCACTGCACAGGCAGGCAGGATAACCGAGGTGCGCAAGGAGAGTGCAGCACGCCTGCAGGCTGATATCGTAGCGATACTTGTCAACCTTGGTATGCCTATGATACGTTTCGAGGTTGCTTTTGAGGCCACTGCCGGCTTTACACCGCTTGGCTGTGATGTCGTTACATTCCTCTTCTCGGCCAACAGCAGCAGTGCACCGCAACCGCTAAGCGATGTTGCATCGGGCGGTGAGATGGCACGCGTGATGCTCGCTCTTAAATCCCTTGTTGCATCGGGCGACAACCAGCCGACATTGATATTCGATGAGGTGGATACCGGTGTGTCGGGTGTGCTTGCCGAGAGAATGGGGCGTATGATGCGGCAGATGGGCTGTACGCAGCGTCAGGTATTGAGCATAACACACTTGCCACAGGTGGCAGCTTTGGGTTCACGCCACTACAAGGTGCACAAGGAGGAGACATCCGCAGGCACAGTGACAGATATTGTAGAACTTGGACAGCAGGAGAGGGTGCGTGAGATAGCACAGATGATGAGCGGCGAGGTGCTCACCGATGCGGCTATCAGTGCAGCCGGGCTTCTGCTATCACAAACAGAATGATATGGTAAATACAAACGAGATGATATTCGGCGTACGCGCCGTTCTTGAGGCTATCGAGGCCGGCAAGGAGGTTGACAAGATATTGGTGAAACGCGACCTGCAGAGCGAGCTGTCGCGTGAACTTTTCGCCGCGCTCAAAGGGCGCACGATTCCAGTCGTGCGTGTGCCGGTCGAGAAGCTGAACCGCATAACACGCAAGAACCACCAGGGTGTCATTGCATATATTTCGGCAGTGGAGTATGCGAGTGTAGATACTCTTGTCCCGACCCTTTACGAGGAGGGCAAGGTGCCTTTCCTGGTGCTGCTCGACGGCATAACCGATGTGCGCAACTTCGGCTCCATAGCAAGAACCTGCGATTGTGCCGGTGTCGATGCCATAATAATCCCTGCACACAACAGTGTTACGGTTAACGCCGATGCCGTGAAGACATCGGCAGGTGCCTTGCATCTGTTGCCTGTGTGCCGCGAGAAGAACATTACCGAGACATTGAAATACCTGAAGGCTTCGGGTATCCGTGTGGTGTGTGCGACCGAAAAGGGAAAGATGAACTATACACAGGCCGGTTTTACCGAACCGGTATGTGTAGTGATGGGTGCCGAGGACAAGGGCATTCCGCACGAGCATCTTGCCCTTTGCGACGATTGGGTTGCGATACCGCAGTTCGGCAACATCGAGTCGCTGAATGTGTCGGTTGCAACCGGTGTGATACTTTACGAGGCTGTGCGTCAGCGTCGTCTGAACGATTGATAGGTGATGAAAAGACAAGTTATTCTCCTTTTTGTGGCATTGTGGGCTGTATGTTCCTTTGCCGATGATATGCCCAAAAGTGTTACCAAGGCACGCCAGTCTGTTGCGAGTGTGGTGACATACAGGCAAGGTGTGATGCTGCACAACGGTACGGCTGTCTTTGTGGGTAATAATGGCGATGTGCTCTCTTCATACTCGCTATTTGCCGGTGCCGACAGTGCTGTTGTCATCGACAGCAAGGGTGTTGCCCGTACAGTGAGCCACATTGTAGGCGTGAACAGTATATTGGACTGCATCAGGGTGCGTGTCGCTGCCGATAAGAAGATAAAGCCTCTGGCCGCTTCGTCAGCGCCTGTGGATGTGGATGGAACACTGTATATGCTCGGCTATGGTATAGGCAAGGGCGGCTTTATTGAGCAGGCGAGGGTAGAGAGGGTCGATTCGGCCTACTCCTGTGCCTATTACACTCTGGCAAGGCCTATGGAGCAACGCTTCCTCTCGCTGCCTTTAGTCGATGGCAACGGTGAACTGGTGGCCGTTATGCAACCGGCTTCGGCTGTCGACACGGTAAAGAGCTATGCCATCGGTGCTTCGGTTTATGAACTGCTCGATGTTTCTGTTGCAGATTACGGAAGGGGATTTTATCCCTCTATGGGTATACGCACTGCATTGCCTGCAAAGAAAGAGGATGCCTTGTCGTGTCTCTATATGCAGACGATTTTGGGCGACAGTGCATCATACGGGGGTGTCATCCGGGATTTTATGTCTGCTTATCCCGACAGCTACGAAGGTTATCTTGCCAAAGCCGAGTTCGAGGCTGTGCTGCAGGGTGATGTCAATGCTGCTGTGAAATCCTGGGGCAAGGCCTTCAAGTTGGCCGACAACAAGGCCGAGGTACATTTCGGTAAGGCGAAGGTCATAAATACACTTGTGCTTGCCGGTGATACCGTGTCGCATCCGCTTCTCGCCTTTGCCAATGCAATATCCGAGGTTGACAAGGCTATTGCGCTTGGCAATCAGCCGCTGTACATCGTCGGCAAGGCCGATATGCTCTATTCACACGGGGACTATGCTGCTGCGGCCGCTTGTTACGCTTTGCTTGCCGATACCGAGTTGCGCAGTGCCGATAACTTTGCCAAGGCAGCCCAGTGTTACAGCAATATGAAGGAGTATGACAAATCGGTTGCAATGCTCGACAGTGCTCTCTGTTGCTTCGATGAGGCTTCTGAAAAATCTTCAGCTCCATATATCCTTACCCGTGCGCTGGTGAATTCTGCAGCAGGGAAGCATCGTGAGGCTGTGCTCGATTACAACAGGTACGAGGAGCTGATGGCCGGTTCGCTCGGCGCCGATTTCTACTATCTCCGCGAA
>CALBKR010000243.1 GCA_937896105.1 uncultured Bacteroidales bacterium | reverse complement strand
TTACAGGTGCTTTGGCAATGCTTGGCTCCATTATCTATGCTTTTGTACAGTTGGGTGATGCCGCCGGGTGGATAACTATGCTCGTTGTGGGAATGATTTGTATCTCGCTCTTCTTGTGGGCTTTGTATGGCAATTCGCTCGACAAGATGGCTTTGAAGAAAAATATAAAGTCCACTGTGAAACAGGTGGATATGTCGTCGTTCAAGGTTGGTGACCGCGGCGTCACAAGGACACGCTTGGCACTCATCGGTGAGGCGTTGATAAACGGCCAGATAGTAGAGGTCAAGTCCGAGACCGGTTTCATCAACGAGAACGAGGATATTGAGGTGATACGCCTCTCCGACGATTCGCTCTTCGTTGCCAAGGTCGAGGATGAAAAGAAGAAATGAATGATAATTTATAAAGTATAGTTATGGAAGCAAACTTGTATTTGATTGGCGGTATTGTGGTTGGCGTGCTGTTGCTGATGGCACTCATTTTCCACTATGTACCATTCGTGCTTTGGCTCTCGGCCAAGGTGTCGGGCGTGAAGATTTCCCTGTTGCAGCTGTTCCTTATGCGTATACGTAACGTGCCGCCATCGGTGATTGTGCGTGCGATGATAGAGGCGCACAAGGCCGGCCTTGAAAGTATTACCCGCGACAGTCTCGAGGCTCACTACCTCGCAGGCGGTAATGTGGAGAAGGTGGTGCACGCGCTTGTGTCGGCATCGAAGGCGAACATCGAACTCTCGTTCCAGATGGCGACTGCCATTGACCTCGCAGGCCGCGATGTGTTCGAGGCGGGGCAGATGTCGGTGAACCCCAAGGTAATAGATACTCCACACGTTACTGCTGTGGCCAAGGATGGTATACAGCTCATTGCCATTGCGCGTGTTACGGTGCGTGCCAACATCAAGCGATTGGTGGGCGGTGCCGGCGAGGATACCGTGCTTGCCCGTGTAGGCGAGGGTATTGTCTCCTCCATCGGTTCGGCCGATAGCCACAAGGCTGTGCTCGAGAACCCCGATTCAATATCCAAACTTGTGCTCAAGAAGGGGCTCGACGCCGGTACAGCATTCGAGATTCTCTCGATTGACATTGCGGATATCGACATAGGCAAGAACATTGGTGCAGCCTTGCAGATTGACCAGGCAAATGCCGACAAGAATATCGCCCAGGCGAAGGCCGAGGAGCGTCGTGCAATGGCTGTTGCTCTTGAGCAGGAGAACAAGGCTCGAGCACAAGAGGCTCGTGCACACGTTATCGAGGCTGAAGCCGAGGTGCCAAAGGCTATGGCCGAGGCGTTCCGCAATGGTAATTTAGGCATTATGGATTATTACAGGATGAAGAACATCCAGGCCGACACTGCGATGCGTGACAATATCGCAAAGGATTAAGGATTTTACCGCATATCGCGACTAAAACCTGCGGTGTGCGGCATCTTTTCTACGGTGTCGTTTGTTTAATATAAAAAAGAGTTGATTATGAAGCGTTATTTCCCTCCTTCGGAGTTGCTTATAGAGCCCAACGGAGCAATCTACCATTTGGGAGTAAAACCGGAACAGTTGGCCGATAAGGTTATTCTCGTTGGCGACCCGGGGCGTGTGCCTCTTGTGGCGTCGTTCTTCAGCGAGCAGGAGTGTGACATACAGCACCGCGAGTTCCGCACCATAACTGGTACATACAACGGCAAGCGCATAACGGTTGTCTCTACAGGTATCGGTTGTGACAATGTGGATATTGTGGTGAACGAGATTGATGCACTTGCGAACATCGACTTCTCGACACGTTATGAGAAGGAGACACCACGCAGGCTGCAGATGGTGCGCATAGGTACCTGTGGCGGCTTGCAGCCGCACATACCGGTGGGTACATATATTTGCTCGGCAAAGTCGGTGGGATTCGATGGCTTGCTGAACTTCTACGCCGGGCGTAACGAGGTGTGCGACCTGCCTATGGAACGTGCGCTTCTCAACCATCTTGGCTGGAGCGGTAATATGTGCCAGCCGGCGCCTTATGTCATTGCGGCCGATGAAGAGCTTGTAGAGCGCATTGCAAAGGATGATATGGTACGCGGTGTCACCATTGCCTGTGGCGGCTTCTTTGGCCCGCAGGGACGCCGTCTGCGTGTGCCTCTTGCCGACCCGCACCAGAACGAGAAGGTGGAGTCGTTCCTTTATCAGGGACAGCAGATAACCAACTTCGAGATGGAGAGCTCGGCTCTTGCCGGCTTGGCAGCGCTTATGGGGCACCAGGCGGTTACAGTCTGCCTTGTCATTGCCAACCGCCGCGCAAAGGAGGCGAATGTCGACTATAACGCGAAGATGGCAGAACTCATTAAGACTGTGCTCGAGAGGATATAAGAGAAAGAAACGAACATTAAAGGACTATTACTATGGCAATGGGAACACAAATCAGGATGTATGAGAAAAAAGGTGATGAACGGCCGAAACATCGTATAGAGTTACCGATATTCTCGCTTCCTGCAGTTGAGGGGTTCGCAGGGAAATACAATATCCCTCAAGTGCCGCTTGTGCCCGGATACATTGACTTTACTCGTGAGATAACAAAGGATGATGTCAGGCTTTGGATAAGCGATGGAGCTATTTCTGCCAACTATCCGGAACTCCAACTATGGCTTGAAGGAAAAACAGAGTACGGGTATGTAGATATCCTGTGCTATGAGTGGTATTATGAATGAAGCCTGTCGGGGCGTTTATCAATCATTACAGCGAGGACGTGAAAACGTCCTTGCTGGATTTAAAACGATAATAGATGAAAGATACAATATGCGCATTGGCAACGCCGCAGGGTGGTGCGATAAGTATAATAAGAATATCCGGTACAAGGGCTGTGGAGATGGCATCAAGGCTCTTCACCCCTCGCCGTGGCGCTGCTCTTGAGCAGCGCGCATCGCACACCGTGGTGTTCGGCGATGTGTCGGTGACACCCGGCGAAGTGCTCGATGAGGTGCTTGTAACCATTATGCGCGCGCCGCACACATATACCGGCGAGGATGTGGTGGAGATTAGCTGCCACGCATCGCCTTATATCACACAGCAGCTGCTGTTGGCGCTCCTCGACCTCGGGGCACGCCAGGCCGACCCCGGCGAGTTTACAATGCTCGAACTTGCCCGTAAAGTAATCGAGCTCACCGATTCAAAATCAAGAATAATCTTCCAACCACTGCCACAGGACGACCCCCGTCAGCGCAAGCCCGACATCAGCCTTGCCCACAAAGAGCTCGACGGTTGGCAGCACACAATAAAGCTCGACGAGGGCCTCAGACACACAATCGAGTATTTCAAAAAACTCGTATAACAATAAGCAAAAGACAAAAGAACAAATACATATAAAGCAATGAATATATTAGAATTAAGCGAACAAGAGATTGTGCGCCGCGAAGCGCTAAACGAATTACGTAATATGGGCATCGAGCCCTACCCCGCAGCCGAGTATCCCACAAACGCATTCTCGACCGACATTATCAGCGAGTTTAAAGACGAGGCCGAGCGTCGCAACGTCTGCATCGCCGGCCGCCTTATGAGTCGTCGCGTAATGGGTAAAGCATCGTTCATCGAGCTTCAAGACTCAAAAGGTCGCGTGCAGGTATATATCACACGCGACGAGCTGTGCCCCGGCGAGAACAAAGACCTCTACAACGTACTCTTCAAGCGCCTTCTTGACATTGGCGACTTTGTAGGCATCAAAGGCTACGTATTCCGCACACAGACAGGCGAGGTTACAGTACATGCAAAGGAGCTTACAATACTCGCGAAGAGCATCCGCCCGTTGCCTATCGTAAAATACAAGGACGGTGTTGCATATGACCGTTTCGAAGACCCCGAATTGCGTTACCGCCAGCGTTATGTCGACCTTGTAGTAAACG
>CALBKR010000242.1 GCA_937896105.1 uncultured Bacteroidales bacterium | reverse complement strand
CTTGTCGAGGATCTCGGCACAACCTGACTGTTTGGAGATGATTGTGGGGACATCGCACTGCATTGCCTCGAGCGGCGAGATACCGAACGGCTCACTCACCGACGGCATTATATACACATCACTCGCTTTCAGGCACTCATACACCTGCCTGCCACGCATAAAGCCCGGGAAGTGGAACCTGTCCGAAATTCCGCGCTGTGCGACAAGGCGTATCATATCGTTCATCATATCGCCGCTGCCGGCCATACAGAAACGGATATTCTTTGTCCTCTTGAGCACCTGTGCCGCAGCCTCAACAAAATACTCGGGTCCCTTCTGCATTGTGATACGGCCAAGGAAGGTAACCACCTTCTCATCGGGTATCTTCTTGGGGACGATATCCAGGATATCCTGCGACAGCGGAGTCACCGCATTGTGCAGTGTAGAGACCTTGCTGGGATGCTGGTGATACTTGTGAATTACAGTCTGGCGTGTCAGCTCACTCACGCAGAAGATGTGGTCGGCATTGTCCATACCGTTCTTCTCTATTGCATAGACTGTGGGGTTCACGTTACCACGGCTGCGGTCGAAATCGGTAGCGTGCACGTGTATAACGAGCTTCTTGCCCGACACCTGCTTCGCGTGTATACCGGCCGGATATGTGAGCCAGTCGTGAGAGTGAATGATATCGAACTCCTCGGTGCGGGCAACGACGCCTGCAATAATCGAGTAGTTGTTTATCTCGTCGTGAAGGTTATCGGGGTAACCGCCTGCAAATTCCATACAACCGAGGTCATTGGTGTGCATATAGCTGAAATCGCTATAGATATGCTCCCTGTAACGGTAATACTCCTCGGGGGTCATCACATTGCCGATGCGCGAGTTCACATAGTCGTAGTTGACATCCTTCCACACAATGGGCACTGAATTCATTGCCACAATCCTGAGGAAGCTGTTGTCTTCGTCACCGTATGGTTTGGGGATACAGAACTTAATCTCGACATCGCCCTGCTGGACGAAGCCCTTTGTAAGTCCATAACTTGCCGTACCGAGTCCGCCCGAAATGTGAGGGGGGAACTCCCAACCGAACATTAATACTTTCATATCTATTATCCCTCCATTTTAGATTCATACTGTTTTAGTATCTGGCTTGTCCTGAGGATAGCGGCCACGTTCATAGCGAATGCCACTGCGCCGCGTCCCTTGAAAGGCGGGTTGCCGTCGAACACCTCGGGAATAGAACCCACGCAGTGCTGAACGATTTCATCCTCGTAACCAATCATCTGGCGCTGGACAAATGACACGCCACTGAGCTTGTATATCTTCAGATAAGCCTCATAGTAGAAACCGCCGAGCCAAGGCCACGCTGTACCCTGGTGATAGGCATAGTCGCGCTGTATCTGCGGGCCAACATAGTTGGGGTTGTAACCGACACTCTTCGGTGACAGTGAGCGCAAGCCACGTGGTGTAAGCAGCTCCTTGGTAACAGTGTCGAGCACCTTTTTCTTCTGCTTTGCATCAAGCGGAGAGTGGTCGAGAGCCACTGCGAATATCATATTGGGGCGGACGCTCCAGTCGACATAGTCACCGTCGACATAATCGTAGAGGTAACCGTGCTCGTTGAGGAACACCTCGGTGAATGCCTTGCCTGCAAGAGCTATCAGGCGCACGAGTGATGTCTGTACCTCCTGGTTATTCATCAGGACAGCCATCTCCTCGAAGAATTTGAGTGCGTTGTACCACAAAGCGTTTATCTCGACCACATAACCTGTGCGCTGAACAACGGGACGGCCGTTGGCAGTAGAGTTCATCCAAGTTACGGCCTTGTCGCGGCCATTGGTTGCAAGCAGGCCATTCTGCGTAACGCGCAGATTGCTGTGATGGTTGTTGCGTACATAGTCGTAGATGCGCATCAGCAGGTCGCCATACTTGTCGCGGCAAGCTTCGATGCTGCACTCCTTGGCATACTGCTGCAATGCCCAAACGCACCATAGAAGCACATCGGGGTGCTCCATCTCATAAATCTTGCACTCGCTCACTTTGCCGTCGATAAAGTCGTTGATGGCAATGGATGCTGTGCGCATTACCCTTTCGAACTCATCAACATTACCCTGTGAAAGTGTAAGACCGGGGAGTGACACGAAGAGGTCACGGGCGCGACACTTGAACCAGGGATAACCTGCGAGAATATATGTGTGCTCGCCCTGAACATTGAAGAACTGGTTACCTGCACATTTCATACAGTTCATAAAGTCATCGCGCAGGAAACGTATCTCCTCCTCGTGCTCAAAGGCAGCCTTCATCGTGCGCGATGTCATAGGAGAGACACCACCCGAGAAGACAATGCTCTCGCCTGCCTTCATCTTTACCTCGAAGTAACCGGGAACATAGAGATCCTCGTTGAAGTCGTATCCGCGCTCAAGCTCCTTGACATACTCGATGCCACGATACCAGTCGGGCTGATAGACAAAATCGTTCTTCTTGTTGAGCTGCATATAAAGGTTCGGGTAATCGGCATACATACGCATACTGATACCATTCTCAACCTCCTTGTAGCTGCGGTCGGCAATATTATTCTCGTGAGTATACTCACGCACACTGCGGAACGCACAGAACGGGCGCAGACGCAATGTCACGGCAGTGTTTGCCTTCAGCAAGGTGTAACGAATAAGAATTCTGTTCTCGTGATGTACAAAGGCTTTCTCTTTCTTAAGCCACACTCCACCGACATTGTAGATGGTGGTCGGTACGCGTTCCCAGGCGAACTCACGGATATACTTGTTGCCTCGCGGTGAGAAATTGTCGGCATTGTACTTGTGCAGGCCAAGGTTGAACTCGGCACCGTGCAGAACAACAGTCTCGTCGAGCGATGACAGCAGTACGTGGTTTTCATCGTCGAGTTCGGGGATTGGGACAACCAACAGGCCGTGGTACTTGCGGGTGTTACAGTCGACGATTGTCGAACAGTGATAGGCACCCGAGCGGTTTGTTCTCAAAATCTCCTTCTGCAACGACTCCTCCAAGTTCGTCATCAGCGTTTTTTCGAATCGCAAATAACTCATCTCGTACTATTTATATGATTAAAACTAAATTTCTTATCACACCCCCAAATATAATAATTATAAAATTCAATAACAAGCCGACCGAGGTATTTTTGTGAAAAAATATAAAAAATCATAAAAAAGCCGACGAAAGTGGTCAAAAATCATTATAAAACCGGCATAAGCGCATACGGAAGCATAAAAAAACCTCCGCAGCTGCGGAGGTCATATTCTTAAGGAAATCCCTGTTCATCTCACTGCTTCACGCACTCTCAACAGTTTGTCAAGCAAGCCCTCAAGCAGGTCGAGACGGAGCATATTCGCACCGTCGCTCTTGGCAACCGCCGGGTTCTCGTGAGTCTCGATGAACAAGCCATCGGCACCCACAGCTATGGCAGCCTTTGCTATTGCCTTCGCTCTACCCTTCACCGTATTGGCTTGGTT
>CALBKR010000241.1 GCA_937896105.1 uncultured Bacteroidales bacterium | reverse complement strand
AGCGGTGATTGAAAAAGAGTTCCTGCCACTGACGTACATTGCCGAGATAATTATTGTTCAGCAATATCATCTTTACACCTACACCCTGCTCCATTATTGTTCCGAGTTCCTGTATGTTCATCTGGAAGCCGCCGTCACCTGTGAAAAGACAGACTGTGCGGTGTGGCATTGCTATCTTTGCACCGATTGCGGCAGGCAGGCCATATCCCATTGTTCCAAGACCACCGGAGGTTAGTATGCTGTGCGGTTGGGTAAACTTGAAGTAGCGGCTCGACATCATCTGGTTCTGACCTACATCGGTAACAAGTATTGCACTGTTGGACGTAGCCTCGCTCACCTTGCGGGCGACCTCGCCCATAAGCAAAGGCCCATCGACGGGATGTATAGCCTTCTCGGTCACCTTGCTGTGCTCAATGGCATTATATTGTGCAAAACTCTCGACCCACTCGCTATGCTTGCTTTCATTCACAAGCCCGATGAGTTTCGTTAGAACCTCCTTGCAGTCGCCAACAATGGGAATATCAGCCTTCACATTCTTGTTTATCTCGGCTTGGTCTATATCTATGTGAATAACCTTCGCTTGCTTGGCATAAGTTTCGAGACGGCCGGTGACACGGTCGCTGAAACGCATACCAACGGCAATGAGCAGGTCACATCTGTTGGTGTTCACATTGGGGCCGTAGTTACCGTGCATTCCCAGCATACCCACGCACAAGGGGTGGTCGGAGGGGAAGGCAGAAAGCCCCATCAAGGTACGCGCAACGGGAATTCCTGTCTTTTCTACAAAGGCTTTAAGCTCCTCGTGCGCCTCTCCGGTCTCAACACCCTGACCGACGAGCATAAAGGGACGCTCGGCTGCGTTGATGAGACGTGCAGCCTCTTCCATAGCACTCTCCGATGGTGCAGGATAGGGAATGTAACTGCGCACGCTATCTACCGCAGCAGGGGTATATTCGACCGTTGAAACCTGGGCATCTTTGGTAAAATCGAGCACCACAGGCCCCGGACGGCCGGTTCCGGCAATGTAGAAGGCACGGGCTACAGCCCAGGCCACATCTTCGGGACGCCTTACCTGGTAGCTCCACTTGGTTATTGGCTGTGTTATACCCACAAAATCAATCTCCTGGAATGCATCGGTACCGAGCACGGCAGAACTTACCTGACCGGCTATAACAACCACCGGAGTGCTGTCGAGCATCGCATCACTGATACCAGTGAGGGTGTTTGTTGCTCCGGGACCACTGGTCACAATGCAGACACCTACCCTACCCGAGCTGCGGGCATAGCCCTGTGCAGCGTGCACGGCACCTTGCTCGTGACGCACAAGCACGTTACGGAAATCGGTACGATGGTCGTAAAGGGCATCGAACACCGGCATTATAGAGCCTCCCGGATAACCGAAGATAGTGTCGACGCCTTCATTTATGAGAGAGCGCAAAAGCGCCTCGCTTCCTGTTATAATATCTTTATTCATATGGTTCATTCTATTATCCTTATACCGCCTTTATCGGCCGAGCTTACCATACTGGCATAGGCCTTGAGGCTTTTTGACACGACGCGGTCACGTGTCAGGGGGAACATTGTACGCGAGGCAAGCTCTTCATCGGTGAGCCGCACGTTTATGCTGCGTGCAGGGATGTCGATGTCGATTATATCGCCATCTCGCAGCTTGCCGATATTGCCGCCGGCCGCCGCCTCGGGTGATATGTGCCCAATGCTCAACCCCGATGTGCCTCCGCTGAAACGGCCGTCAGTGATGAGTGCGCACTCCTTGCCGAGATGGCGCGACTTGATGTAGGATGTAGGATAGAGCATCTCCTGCATTCCGGGACCGCCTTTGGGGCCCTCGTATACGATGACTACCACATCACCTGCCTGCACGGCGCCACCAAGGATACCATCAACCGCAGCCTCCTGCGAGTCGAACACCTTCGCCCTGCCGCTGAAACGCCATATCTCCTCATCGACACCGGCTGTCTTCACCACACAGCCGTCGGTTGCGATGTTGCCGAAGAGAATTGCCAGACCGCCATCACGCGTGTAGGCATTCTCAAGCGAACGTATACAGCCGTTCTCCCTGTCGGTATCAAGGGTTTCATACACACAGTTTTGTGCACCCATAGTGTTGCAGAATACATTTGCCGGAGCTGTACTGTATATACGCTGTGCCTCGCTGCCTACACAACTGCCTGTTATGCTGTACTTTTCGATATCCTCGGCCAGCGTCGCGCCATTGACGCGTTTGACCGATGTATCGAGCAGACCGCCCATTGCCAACTCGCCAAGGATACCCAAGATGCCGCCTGCACGGCCACAATCCTGCACTGCATACTTTTGGCCGTTAGGTGCGAGCTTGCACAAACAAGGCACACGACGGCTCAAGGCGTCGATGTCGCTCATTGTAAAATCGACACCCGCCTCGCCTGCAACAGCAAGGAGGTGAAGGATTGTATTTGTGGAACCGCCCATCGCAATATCCAATGTCATTGCATTGAGGAATGCCGCGCGTGAGGCTATGCTACGCGGCAGGACACTCTCGTCGCCCTCGCCATAGTACTTCATTGCATTGGCAACCACCTGCCTTGCTGCATCCTTGAGCAGCTGTACACGGTTGGTGTGTGTAGCAAGTATGGTTCCGTTGCCCGGCAAGGAGAGGCCGATTGCCTCGGTGAGAGAGTTCATCGAATTTGCGGTAAACATTCCCGAACAGCTTCCGCAACCTGGACAGGAGCGCCTCTCGATTTCGGCAAGCTCATCGTCACTTACCGACTTGTCGGCTGCCTTCACCATTGCTATAACAAGGTCGAGGTTCTCGTTTTTCCAGGTTCCCTTCTCCATAGGGCCACCTGAAACGAAAACCGTTGGAATGTTAAGGCGCATTGCCGCCATAAGCATACCGGGCGTTATCTTGTCGCAATTGGAGATACACACCAAAGCATCAACTTTGTGCGCATTGCACATATATTCTACACTGTCGGCTATTATATCGCGTGACGGCAACGAATAGAGCATACCGTCGTGTCCCATTGCAATGCCATCATCTATTGCAATTGTATTGAATTCAGCGGCATAACAGCCCATTTTTTCTATTTCTGCCTTTACTATCTGCCCGGCCTCGTGCAGATGAGTATGCCCCGGCACCAACTGGGTAAACGAGTTTGCTATGGCGATTATAGGTTTGCCGAACATCTCGCGTTTCATACCATTGGCTATCCATAGAGCACGCGCTCCGGCCATTCGACGCCCCTCGGTACTCTGCGCACTTCTTAACTTTATTTTCATATCGTATACTAATAAAAGACGCCCTCCCTTCTTTGAGAAAGGCCTTATCGTAAAGTGTTGAAGGCCACACGCTACCGCACGAACCGACAACATTCAGAAAGCGACTGCAAAATTAGTCTATTTTTCAGTATATGCAAAGACGAAAAAGAAAAATACCTTGAAATATTTTTACATAATCAAGGTATGGGACAAAATGTTTTAACGCTTTTACACAGTTTTTCTAAAAAAAAATCCAACAATTATGCTAAATTAAAAAAAAGGCACTACCTTTGTCAAAAACATACTGACTTATTTTTTAACATTATAAATATTTCTATTATGAGTACAGTTAACATTTCTTTCGATGCAAAGAAAGCCATCAAATGGCTGACATTTGTTTTGGTAATCAGTTTGTTCGTATTGCCTTTCATTGGCTCTGGCAATATGGAAGATGGCAAAATCACAGACTACCACAAAGGTATCTCCATTGCATGGGCAACAATCGACGGCGGTCTCCTTATGCTTAGAGATGCAGGCTGGTTGTGGGTATTGTTTATGATTGCAGCACCTGTTGCTATGCACTTCACAGTAGGCAAGAACAATATTATGGCTTGGATTGTTAGAGTTGCCGCAACATTCCTGGCATTCCTTGGCGCATTGCTGCTTCTCTTCGTATGGACAAAGAAGAACCCGTCTGATGGCCAGGGTGCAGCCCTTATCGGTACTTGGGTTTATATGATTGTATCTGCAGCGCTTTGCGGCTTGCTTGTTTTCGATGGCAAAGACTATTTTATAAAGAAGTAATTCTTATTAATACCATCATTAAAAAACGCTTCCGGAAATTTCCGGAAGCGTTTTTTAATCCCCTTTTATCACCTGACACCCCGATTCTTCACTATTACATATATTATTACCGGCGCTCCTATCAACGGGGTGATTGCACCAAGAGGAAGAAGACCGCTCTCTCCCGGCAACTGACAGACAAGATTACAAAGCAACGCAACACCACCACCCAGTATCATTGTTGCAGGAATAAGATGACGGTGGTTGTTGCTGCGAAGCGACAAACGGGCAATATGAGGCACAGCCAGTCCTATGAATGACACCGGCCCGCAGAAGGCTGTAACGACAGCTGTCAGCAGCCCTGTCACACACAATGCGGCACCACGTACCTTTTTCACATTGACACCAAGATTACGAGCATAGGAGTCGCCGAGCAAAAGAGCATTGAGCGGTTTCATCATCAACAACGAAACAGTCAAAAGCAGCATTGTTATAGGGGTAAAAAAGGACATTTGTTCCATAGAAACAGCACCGAAACTGCCCATTCCCCACACCATATACGAATGTACTCCCTCGGCTGTAGAAAAGTAGTTGAGCAGAGTAATTGCTGATGATGTTATGTAGCTCACAGCCACACCGGCAATGAGCAGGAACATATTATTACGCAAGAATGTTGCCAACAGCAATATAACGGCCATTACAAGCAGAGCACCGGCAAATGCACCGGCAAGCACGACTACATATCCCGAAATGCCATTCACACCCATAAGAGAAGAACCGCCGAAGAGCAACATCACCACAGCCACTCCCAGACCGGCACCACTGTTCACGCCAAGTACCTCGGGACCGGCAAGAGGATTGCGGAAAACCGTTTGCAACAGAAGACCGGCTACGGAGATGGAAGCGCCGGCAAGCAAGGCGGTCAACGCCTGCGGCAGACGAGTCTCGAGCACTACCACGCGCCAGACATCGCGTTCACACCCGTTGCCCGATATTATAGAAAGCACCTCGCCGGCAGGGATATCGACACTGCCATAGAAGAGGTTGGCAGCAAATGCCAGGATAACCAACGACACAACTGCCAGATATACAAGAATATTTTTACATCTTTTCATAATAACGTATGGTATAGCCGGGGAGTAATTCCGGATGGAAAATTGATATCAGTTCCCTCAACAGCCGTTCGGGATGGAAAGCAGTCTCCTCGAAGAGATGCTTGCGATGAGTGTTGCAGGCATATATATTACGTTCCTTATATGGAGCAAAATGCGAATACCCGGCAAAATCGGACAATAACGAAGCATAAGTCTTGTCCGTAGGCGAATTATACTTTAACAGCCACACATCGGCATCTGCTGCCCTATCCAGCACAACCTCGTATGAGAGCGGAACAGAGCCACTGCCTTTGCAGGAGGAAAATATATAATTAGCACCGGCATCGGCATACATACGCCCCATAGTGCTTTCACCGCAAGGGACATACCAGGCCGAATTACTCTTCAGTTCACACATAAGACGAGGGTGTGAAGCTACTGATGCCGCCAAGCCTCTCAAAGTCTCATACTCGGCACTGACTGCCGAGAATATAGAATCGGCCATAGCCGGTTTTCCGAACAAACGGCCATAGAAACGCATCCACTCGGCGCACCCAAGAGGCGAATTCTCCATATAATCGGCACATACGACAAGCGGATATCCAAGATTCTCGAGTTTTCCGAACCCACCATTTTCGAAAGGAAGCACAAAAACTGCGTCGGGGGAAAGCTGAACGACAGATTCGGCATCCACATTCAGAGAACTGCCGCAATCGGCAATGCTGCCATCGGCCAATCCATCGGCAACAGTTTTTGAATAGAAATATCTTGCATCACAGACACCCTTTATTGCACCGGACACGCCCAACTCACCGAACAACCCGGCGTGGACACCCGAAAAGAGAAGCGCCCTTTCAAGGGGCGTACGCAACAGAACTCCATCGGGCAATTCCTGCGGCAAGACGCTATCGGAAGGTACAAGCAGATAGCGCACAAGTTTATTGTCACTCCAAGGGTCGGCAACATCAACCACAGTGTATCCATCGCATTCGGTTATCTCAAGAAGTGAAGAATAGCGCATCGCCACGACATCGCCTTCTACCGCCTGAAAAGAGTTCTTGCCACCGCAAGAGACAAGCAGAAGCACAAAGGCCACCGACAAATAATAGAACAAACTCTTATTCAACGACATACCTTTCATTCACGGTAATCGTTCATTATACTCAATTGCTGGCGTACACTCTCGGAATGTATCACCTCGAATAT
>CALBKR010000240.1 GCA_937896105.1 uncultured Bacteroidales bacterium | reverse complement strand
CAAATACCGGTGAAGATAAATGTCAGGAAGGTATCACCCGGGAAAAGTAAAATAGAGATAGAGAAGAAAGATTGATATGGGCAACAATTTGAAAATATACAGGGCCTCGGCCGGATCGGGAAAGACATTTACGTTGGCACTTGAATATATAAAACTGCTTGTGGCCACCCCCTACTCCTACCGCAACATACTTGCTGTGACCTTCACGAACAAGGCTACTGCCGAGATGAAGGAGCGCATACTCGGCAAGCTCTATGGCGTTGCAAACGGGCTGTCGAGTGCAGCCGACTACACCGAGAAGATAAAGGAGCAGATGCCGGGCATCAGCGAGGAGACAATAAGAGAGAATGCCGGCAAGGCAATGAACCTTATCCTTCACGATTATGGTCATTTTCGCATACAGACCATCGATGCCTTCTTTCAGTCGGTACTACGCAGCCTTGCCAAAGAGCTTGACCTTAATGGCGATATGGAGATTTCACTTGACGGCGAAGAGTTGCTGAACGATGCCGTCGACACATACATAAAGGAGCTCGAACCTAATACAAAGAATATAACCCAGGTCGTGAGGTACATCGAGGACAAGATGAGCGACAGCGACAAGTGGAAAATCGATAAGGAAATCAAGAGCTTCGCAAAGAATATCCTGCGCGAGGAGTATCAGCAGCGCGGCACAAAGCTTCGCGAGCAGATGGAAGAGAATGACGGAGCAGCACTGACACGGTTCTATGAAGGCATAACGAAGCTGAAGCGTGATTGCATTGCCAAGGCCGTGAGGAACGGAGAACGTTTCTATGAACTTGCCAGTGGCTTCAGTCACACCGATTTCAAGGGTGGCAAGACCGGAATATGGCTCCTTTTCAGCAAGATGAAGAACGGCGAGGTTGTCCCGTTTGCCCCGACACGCGCAGCGCTTGCCAGCACCCCCTCGGAAATCTCCAAGACAAACCCTCATACCGACGAGATAGCCAGGCTCATAAAGGAGAGCATACCGTTGCACTCCATTGTGCTCAATTGCGACCTCTCGCTTGAGTACTATCACCAGCTGGCAATGCTCAACAACATTGCTGCAACACTTAAGGATGAGAACACACGCGAGAACCGCTTTATGCTTGCCGAGACAACACACCTGTTGAGCACAATGATAGGCAAGAGCGCTACCTTTATCTTTGAAAAGATAGGCACTGAAATCGACCACATATTCATCGACGAGTTCCAGGACACCTCAAAGCTGCAGTGGACCTGCTTCAAGGTACTTCTCGAGGAGGTGCTTGCACGTGGCAACTTCAATCTCATCGTCGGCGATGTCAAGCAGTCGATATACCGTTGGCGCAACAGCGACTGGAGCATTATGAACAATATCGGCAGCTATTTCAGGCGTGACCAGACGACTCTCGCCGTGCAGGATGTGACACTGGATGGGGTAACCTACAAGTCAACCAACTACCGTAGCGACCGCCGTATAATATCATTCAACAACGCACTCTACCGCGGTGCTGTCGGGTTCATCGAGGCAAACTATGAGGATAAGGTCGGCGTAAACGGCATAAACGAGATAAAATCGGCATATGAGGATGTGGAGCAGGCTGTCCCGCTCCCCAAACCCGGCAAAGCACCTAAACCTCTGCAGGGGTATGTCGAAGTGCGTATGCTGAAGAAAAACAATGATGAAGACAAATATAGAGAGAGGGCTATTGAAGAGCTCATTGCCACCCTGCATCGTCTCCTTGATGTTGAAAACATTGCACCCCGCGACATCGCCATTCTCATCCGGAAAAAGAAGGATCCGATGCAGCCTATAGTAGATGCTTTCAACCAGGAGTTCCCTCATTTGAAGATAGTATCCGATGAAGCATACAAACTCTCTTCATCACTCTGCAACAGGTTGGTCATTGCAGCTATGCGCTATATTGCTTCGCCCGAAGATAGTGTGAATGCAGTTTCTTTGGTAAAACTGTATAATAAGGTTGTATTGGAAAAAGATGAGGATTTCAGCAGTTATACTCCCGGCTGTGACATCACAACCCTGCTCCCCGAAAAGTTCATCAGCGATCTTGCGCGGCTTAAAGGCCTGCCTGTGTATGAACTCATAGAGCAGATATTCGCGTTGCTTGGTATTGGCAAGACCGGCAATGAGGAGGCCTATATATTCTCATTCCTTGATTACGCATCACAATACATCAACAGCCGTTGTGCCGATATAAACAGGTTTCTCGAGGCTTGGGATGATGGAATGAAGGATGAATGTATACCGGCCGAGAGCATCGATAGCGTTCGTATTATGACAGTGCACAAGTCCAAGGGCCTTGAGTTCCATACTGTCATAATCCCCTTTTGCGACTGGAAAATGACAGGTGACAGCCGTAGCATCCTATGGTGCGAAACATCGGGAGAACCGTTTGAGGAGATAAGCTTGTTGCCTATCCATAACAAAAAGGAGATGCTGGAATCCATATATAAGAATGACTACTACAAGGAGTATCTTTACCAGATTGTAGACAACATGAACATTCTCTACGTAGCCACAACACGTGCCAAGAGCAACCTTATAATGTTTACAAACAATATTGCACCACAGGCGCACAACATTTCGCTGTTGCTCAACACGGTTGTCCCCGAACTCGG
Organism: uncultured Bacteroidales bacterium; assembly: GCA_937896105.1. Next base: position 2,102 of record CALBKR010000240.1, on the reverse strand, counting down.
ATATCTCGACGGCAGCTTTTACGACGAGTCTGCCGGTGTGTGGAGCTACGGCACAATCGTGCACAGCGAGAAGGATAGGACTGCTTCTGTAGAGAAAAACGATAATCCTTTCGAAGAGACCCCTACAACCAAGCCGCAACCATTTGTCTACCACAACAGCAAGATAGAGTTCCGCCAGTCGCGTGAACTCGAGCATTTCCTCGCAACCGGCAGCGAGGAGAAGAAGCAACACAAATATATAGAAGTTGGCGAGCTTATGCACCTTGTCCTTTCGGACATTGAAGTACGGGAGGACCTTGATGCAGCATTGGAGAGAATACTGAAATTCAGGGGACTTATCTCTTCGGAAAAGCAGTACAATAGAACCCGAGAACTGCTCATAAGAGCACTCGACAACCCTAAAGCCAAGGAGTGGTTCGACGGCCGCTATAAACTTTTCAATGAGCGCTCGATACTTGTAGCCGATGACGAAAGCGACACTCGCCGTCCCGACCGCGTAATGATAAACGGTGATACGGCGGTGGTTGTAGACTACAAGTTCGCAACCCCGAAAAACGACCACGACAAGCAAATAAAGCTATATATGAAACTTTTGAGACAAATGGGCTACAAGAATATCAGCGGCTACTTGTGGTATGTATATAAGAACGAGATTATAGAGGTAAAAAGAGAGGAGGCAACAGTATGACACCGTTTCTTAAACTTGTCGCAAATGACATATACGTAAAATTCAACGGACATCTCGAGAATGTTGCAGTTGTTTTCCCTAACAAACGAGCAGGGATGTTCTTGAACAAATATCTGCTCGAGTGCAGCAAGAACGCTCCCATGTGGAGCCCTAAGTATATGACCATCAGCGAACTCTTCCTGCAGAACAGCAGCCTGGCCATAGGTGACCCGATACTGCTTGTCAGCAAGTTGTATAAGGAGTATGTGCGTCCAATGCGAAGTGACGAGAGCCTTTCCGAGTATGAAAAGAGTGTAGAGACTCTCGACAGCTTCTACTATTGGGGTGAGATGCTGATAAAGGATTTTGACGATATCGACAAGCATCTTGCAGACGCAAGACAGCTCTTTGCAAACATAAAGGAGCTGAGGGAGATTGGCACGGCAAAGAAGAGTCTCGACCCTGAGCAGGCAAAATCAATAGAACAGTTCTTCAAGAATTTCAAGCCGGAACAGAGCGATGAGCTGAAGGACAATTTCCTTGGGATTTGGGAGCGCCTTTTTGCCATATACACCAATTTCAAGGAGAAATTGCGCAACGACGGTCTCGCATACGAAGGTATGCTGTACCGCGATGTAATAGAGAACAGCAACGACATTGCGCTCAAATACGACAAATATGTCTTCGTGGGCTTCAATGCCCTTAACGAGGTAGAGACACGCCTTTTCGACTACATCAACCGCCAAGGCAAAGCACTCTTTTATTGGGACTATGACAGGTATTATGTCGATGATGCGCATAACGAGGCCGGTCATTTTATGCGCGATAACCTCAAGAGGTTCCCGGGAGAGTTCGACAGGAGTCTCTTCGAAAATCTGAGAAACGAAAAACGTGTGACTGTCGTGCAGACAGCCAATGACAGTGCAGCAGTACGATACGTTTCGGGGTGGCTCAATGAGAACCTCACCGGAAACGAGATAGAGACAGCTATTGTTCTCTGCGACGAGACAATGCTCGAAGGAACGCTGCACGCCATCCCCGAAAAGGTAAACAACCGGTCTATAAAACAGATGAACGTGACAATGGGATTTCCCATAACCCACACTCCTATATATGGGCTTGTCAAGTTGCTTGTGGAACTCCAGACACGTGGATGGAGCGAGAAGCAGGGGGCGTTCACACACTCGTATGTGTGCAATGTTCTCAAGCATCCCTACATTATCCAGTGTAGCGGACACAGCAATGCCTTACGCGAAGAACTGTTGAAGAATAAGGTATTCTACCCCACTGCCGAGACCCTCTGCCTCGATGAATTACTTACAGACATATTCACCCGCAATAGTGGAAATGCCGAATGGCTTGAGGCTATGTGCCGTGCGGTTTATGCCATAGCACAGAGACAGAACAGGAGCGAAAAACTGTACGACAAGCTCTT
>CALBKR010000239.1 GCA_937896105.1 uncultured Bacteroidales bacterium | reverse complement strand
CGCGCAGCTAAACTTCTCAAAAAGCAATTATCAAGCCTTGCTTGAATATTTTTCAAAACGACGACGCGTAAGTAGCGTCGTTTGCGACGACGGGAGGTTTATCTCCCCAAAGGAGTGCGGCTTGCCGCCTGCAGTATATATTCAGGGGTTACCTCAAAAGATAGCAATAAATAAGCGCAAGACAAGACTATTTCGTCTGAAAGCAAAAAAAAAGGGATATAATTTTCGGGCAACGAAGATTTTGTTTATTTTTGCACTTTGATATTGCAGAAGAATGCATTTTGACAAAACGACTGAATAAAATAACAAAAGAAATACAATTATGAGCAAAAAGAACAATGAGGCCATCGCACCGGACGAGGCACTTAGCAAGGCTGAAGCATTTGTAATCAAGCACAAGACTGTTTTCATCGTATTAATTTTGGCAATTATCGCATTTGCAGCATACAGGGCGTTTGCTCCTGCGCCTGCAGAGGAGAAGCGCAATGTCGAGGCTGATGCAGCCATCGCATATGCAGAGTTACTGGTGCAGCAAGGCAATTATGATGTAGCTCTTGAGGGTAACGAAGAGGCAGAAGGACTTCTCGATATCATCGACAAATATAGCGGTACAACTGCGGCCAACAAAGCGAACCTCTATGCCGGCATCGCATACGCGAACAAAGGCGAGTACAACGAGGCTATCACCTATTTGAGCAGCTACAAAGGCAATGACAACATCTTTGCTCCCCTTGCAAAGCACATTCTCAGCAACTGTTACTCACAGGTCGAGGAGTATGAGACAGCTATAAACCTTGCTCTCGAGGCTGCTGCTATGGCAAACAATATCGCAGTGACTCCGTACTGCTGGAGAGATGCTGCCGCAATGTACGAGAAGCTGGAGAAAGCAGACGAGGCTCTCAATCTTTACAATAGAATAAAGAACGAGTATCCCAACTCTCCTGCTGCTGAAGATGCCACCATAAAGATAAACGCAGCAGCAAAGTAATCTTGTTGACAAAATAAAGAGGCTGCCGCAATTTGTTGGGGCAGCCTTTTTTAACACCCCGATATATGGCTACTGAACTGAAGAACCTGTCATCATACGACCCCACAAAGGTTGCAAACGGCAAAGGCCGCAGGATTGGCATTGTGTATGCCGAATGGAACGATGAGATAACACACGCTCTGCGCGACGGTGCTGTGAGGACACTTGTTGAGAACGGTGTCGAGGAGCGCGACATAACACTCGCCAGTGTACCCGGCAGTTTTGAACTGATATTCGGGGCATCGCAGATGGTCAAGAGCGGCAAATACGATGCCGTGATTGCGATTGGCTGTGTGATAAGGGGTGACACTCCGCATTTTGACTATATCTGCGAGGGTGTCACTGCCGGCCTGGCAAGACTGAATGTAGAGTATGACACACCTGTAATATTCGGGCTCATCACCACCAACAACCTGTTGCAGGCACAGGAACGCAGCGGCGGCCGCCTTGGCAACAAAGGCGATGAATGTGCCATCACTGCTCTGCAGATGATGGCATATAGACAGCACTTTCAGCAATAGGTCACGCGCAGCACCGCGCAAGTGGTGCCGCGTGGGTTGCGATAAGAAAGTGTTGTCAATGCGCAGGGTTCAAGTAACGGCACTCCGACAAAGCGAGCAGCGATAGGTCGCACGCAGTGTGGCGTAGTCACACCGTGCGGGTCGCAGATAGCGAGCGCCCCACAACAAGCAGCAATGAACAGCAAACAACAGAAATTCATAGTAACGAGCGAAGGCGTGCTTCGATTGGGCACAGCCAGACAGCACTGCGAGCTGCTAAAGCCCGGTGAAAAGTGCATCGGCGGAGGTTATTATGAGCTTGACTACATTATGCACCGATTACAGCTAAGCGGAGCATCGAGCCGATATGGTGAGCCTGTATGGGAACAACTGGAAAGGCTCACAGTATCGGGATACTATCAGGGACTGCGCATCACTTACACCTCTTGGGACAATTGGAAAGAGGAGTTTCCTGTCAGCGACAGATTGGAAATTGTATATAAATAGACGAAGAAGCCGCGGCTTCTTCGTCTATTTTACCTTACCCGGGTTCTTGTTTACAAAATCGGCCCAGGAGGAGTATCTCTTCTCACTCACAGGAGAGCCACGCTGTATATAATGACAGAATGCAGCACCAAGGGCATCGGTGGCATCCATAAAATGGGGCATCTCTTCGTTGGATATATTCAGCATACGCCGCAACATATCGGCGACCTGCTCTTTGGAAGAGGAGCCGTTACCTGTTATGGCAAGCTTTATCTTCATAGGTGCATATTCGTGTATGGGCACCTGACGGCTTATGGCAGCAGCTATGGCAACGCCCTGCGCGCGCCCGAGCTTGAGCATACTCTGCACATTCTTGCCGAAGAATGGCGCCTCGATAGCAAGCTCATCGGGCAGAAAGGAGGCTATCAGCCCCTGCACACGGGTGAATATCTCACCGAGTTTCATATACATATCTTTGCATTTACGAAGGTCTATAACACCCATAGCTATGAGGTGTGCACGGTTGCCATTCACCCCTATAAAGGCATAACCCATAATGTTGGTACCCGGGTCAACGCCCATTATTATGCGTTCATCTACACTCTTCTTTGCCATACCGATATTCAAGGAACTGTTTAATCAGTTTCCAAATAGCGCAGCAATGCTTTGCAACCGCGCTCTATCTCGTTATATGTCTTGTCGAAGTTGCCGTGATACCAGGGGTCGGAGATATCATCGCCCGTGCAGGGTGTCGGTTCGTCGGCAACGAAATCGAGCAGTTTCCACACCTTGTTGCCGCAGTCGCAACCGATGAGGCGCATAAGATTGCGGCGGTTGTAATCCTCCATAACAACAATCATATCAAAACTGTTGTAATCGTCGAGGGTAAACTGACGGGCACGATGGCCGGCGCAATCAACACCGTGAAGTGCGAGCGTGGTGGCAGCCGGGGGATAGATACCATTGCCTATCTCCTCGCGGCTGGTCGCCGACGACTCGATATATATATCATCGCAAGCAAAGGCTTTAGCCACAAGCGATTTCATTATGAATTCGGCCATCGGAGAACGGCAGATGTTCCCGTGGCACACGAACATTATCTTTTTCATAGTAATAGGGTGCGCTTATTCAAGGAAACCGGCATCGAACGAGAGTGGCAACAATGCCTTCACGCCATCCTCGATGAGATAGCACTCCTTGGTTCCGTAAAGTATTATGCGCATAGCCTTGCTAAAGCGCTTCTCGGTCTCGAGGATTACCTGACGGCAGGCACCGCAGGGGGTGCACCAGTTTTCACTGTCGGCATAGATGGCTATGCGCACAAACTCTCTTTTCCCCTCGCTGACTGCCTTGCAGCAGGCAGTACGCTCGGCGCAGATGGTGCTGCCC
>CALBKR010000238.1 GCA_937896105.1 uncultured Bacteroidales bacterium | reverse complement strand
CGTCGCAAGGATATGCTCGAGGATATCGCAACACTCACAGGCGGTATCGTCATAAGCGAGGAGAAGGGTATCAAGCTTGAGCAGGCTACCTTGGAGATGTTGGGTACTTGCGGCAAGATTACAGTGAGCAAGGACAACACTACCATTGTCGATGGCAATGGCGACAAGGAGGCTATCGCACAGCGTGTAGCGCAGATAAAGGCACAGATAGCTGCGACAAAGAGCGACTACGACAAGGAGAAGCTGCAGGAGCGCCTGGCAAAGTTGGCCGGTGGCGTGGCTGTGCTCTACGTTGGTGCTGCTTCTGAGGTTGAGATGAAGGAGAAGAAGGACCGTGTGGACGACGCTTTGTGCGCTACACGTGCTGCTATTGAAGAGGGTATCGTGCCCGGTGGCGGTGTTGCTTATATCCGTTCTATCGACTCTCTCGAGGGCATTGCAACCGTTAACGAGGATGAGAAGACCGGTGTGGCTATCGTAAAACGTGCTATCGAAGAGCCTTTGCGCCAGATTGTTGCCAATGCCGGCAAGGAGGGTGCTGTTGTGGTGCAGAAGGTGCGCGAGGGCAAGGGCGATTTCGGTTACAATGCACGTGCCGATGTCTATGAGAACCTCTTTGCTGCAGGTGTCGTTGACCCCGCAAAGGTGACACGTGTAGCACTTGAGAACGCTGCTTCAATTGCAGGTATGTTCCTCACTACCGAGTGTGTCATCGTTGAAAAGAAAGAGGAGAAGCCCGAAATGCCTATGGGCGCACCCGGAATGGGTGGAATGGGCGGTATGATGTAATTGATGTCCGCATTACCATAAACAACAAAGCCATTGGAAAATTCCAATGGCTTTGTTGTTTATGGCTATATATATTCTATTTTATCTTTAAGTACCCCTTCAAGGCTTCAACATATTCTTCGAATGCATCCAGACCGCTTTGTGTTATTTTGCAGACTGTGTGCGGCTTCCTCTCTTTGAAGCCTTTTTCTATACTTATGTATCCTGCGCTTGCCAGTTTATCTATCTGCACACTCAGGTTGCCGGCCGTTGCGCCGGTACTCTTGCGAAGGTATACGAAATCGGCCTCTTCACAATTTACAAGAATGGACATTACTGCAAGTCGCAGTTCGGAGTGTAGTAGTGGATCCAGTTTCTTGAACATAGTATTCGGCTTTATTTTGCTTTCTTATTCATTATTGCTCCGGGAACAATCAGGTTTATCACTGCTGCTGCGGCAAATAGAAGTGAAGAGTCCCATCCGTCCATAAAGAACAAGGCAACGGTGCATCCGATACCGGTGATGAAACCGCCTACAATAATGATACGGTTTTTCAATACCATTCCGGTCATTACTGCTGCAAATCCCATAAGTGCAGCAGTGAGTATTCCTATGGAACTCGTCTGCTGTGGAGTAATGAGTACGAATGTCGCTGCCAATGTCGTTGCAAATATACCATATGTTATCCAAATATGTGCAAGAGTACTGCTTATAAAATTCTCAGGCTCATTCTTTTCTCTTCCTTTTAATACTATGTGTGATATTGGCGAGCCAACGGCCGGAATACAGAACCAAAGGTAATTCCACCTTGCATCACCACTCTCTTTCAACAGCAGCCAGATGATTAGTGAGAAGAAAAGCACGGTTGTACCCCATATTATAAGAGGTGTTCCTGCACTCTTTTCAAAATCCTTTCTGCTCCTGGCAATGGCTTCGCTTATTATTTGCAAACTCTTCTCGGGTGTCATTTCATTCTTTTCCATAATTGTTTTGTTTAAGTTTAAAAGTCTTTAATCAAAATACCTGTGCAAATATAAACAAGTTTATAAAATAAATAAAAAAATTGCCGATAATTATTTCAGTATAGAATTATGGTGAGGCAGGTTGCCGGATGTAGATTGGCAAGGGTGTGATGCAGACAGCTTGTCTTTATTATATATTTTACCTCTCAATTATATTTGGTATGAATTTTTTTTATTTTCTTTGCATTAAACAAATATGATGGTTTATAGTCTAATTGTATAAACGACAGACACTATGAAAACAATTTTAAGAAAAACAATGCTGTTGCCGGTGATGCTTGCCGCATTCCTTTTGACATCGTGCGAGAATGAGGACTGGCGTCTTGAAGAGGAGATTATCGGTAGCTGGAGCTATTACTATGAGGATAACTTTATGTTCGAGGAAGAGGAATTTTCCTTCACGCCTTCGGGCAACTGGACATACATATATAACTACCAGAATGCGCGTGGCGAGTCTCAGTCCGAGGTTGATGGCGGTACATATGAGATTTCGTACGGACACCTCTTGCTGTATTCAAATTTCTATCGTGACCAATATACCTATGATGTTGAAATCTATGGTAACAGGTTAGTTCTGAGGAATGGGGAATACCGTGGCGAGTTTGTACGCTTCAGGTAACAGTGTGCGGGCAAAGCTGCAAAAAAAAAGAGGAAAACGGGCAGAGATATCCGTTTTCCTCAAAGAGGGGATGATGCACGGGTGCACATACCCCCTTGTTTTTATTCGTTATTCGGGATGTTGATGTCGCGGCTGTAATATTGGAAAAAATCGTGTTTCAGAATTACCGATATTTTCTCAAGCAAGGCTGTGTCGATGCTCTCGCGTTTGAAGATGCTGTAGATGTTTGTCCTGTCGCAGCATAATTCCTTCGCAAACCAGGATACCGAAGCTCCTTGGGCATCGAAACGCTTTTTTATGATACTTCCAATATGAATCATTCTGCCTGAAATAAAATGTTATACAGTGGGTTCTTATGAAACCGTTGTCAAAGCATATCGCAACTTGAAAAATGTTTTCTTGTTTTTTTTGCGATAAATTTATATTATTTGCACAAAAATAGGGAGTTAGGTTTTTATTTCAAACCTTTTGATGTTATTATATTTCTACAACTAATTGAGATATAGGTATATATCACTCTCTTTTTGATAATTTTGACACCTTGTGCCATTTCCCGCAAATCGACTTTTCTTGTGTGTGATTTCGGTGATAGGATGCTTCTACACCATATTTTTCTATTTTGTGTGGTTTTGAAATTTATAATTTTGAACCGTTATTATAAATAACAATTTTTATCCCCTGTTTGTTTCAGTTCGCAAGTGATAATGTGTAAAAAACTCCACACAAGCGTAATGCCTGTGTGGAGCTTCTTATTATAAAGTATTCTCTTTAGCAGCTCATAGCACCGCAGCAGTTGATGACTTGTCCGCTGACATATGCCGACATATCGCTGGCGAGGAAGAGTGCTACGTTTGCCACATCTTCGGGTGTTCCGGCGCGACGCAATGGAATTGTCTTTGCCCATTCGGCACGCATCTCCTCTGATATTGCCGATGTCATATCGGTGACAATGAATCCCGGGGCAATGCAGTTGGCTCTTATGCCACGAGGCCCCATCTCCTTTGCGATTGATTTTGCAAGGCCGATGAGGCCTGCCTTCGATGCCGAGTAGTTGCACTGTCCGGCATTGCCGTTCTCGCCAACTACCGATGACATATTTATGATGCTGCCGATGCGCTGTTTTGCCATCACGGGAACCACCGCACGGGTGAAATTGAATGCCGATTTCAGGTTCGTGGTGATGACTGCGTCCCACTGCTCCTCGGTCATACGCAGGATAAGTCCGTCCTTTGTTATTCCTGCATTGTTCACAAGCACATCTATGCGCCCGAAATCGCGTACAACATCTTTTACGACTGCATCGGTTGCTGCAAAGTCGGCCGCGTCTGCTGCGTACCCCTTGCACTTTACGCCAAGTGCCTTAATCTCCTTTACCAGTTCCTCGGCATTGCTGTTTATCTGGCGGTATGTGAATGCAATGTCGGCACCTGCCTGGGCGAACTTGACCGCAATGGCGCGGCCTATGCCTCGTGTAGCTCCTGTTACAAGAGCAGTCTTTCCTTCAAGTAGTCTCATAATAAAGTATGTTTTGCGGCTTGCGCCATTTTGTAGGGGCAAATGTAGTAAAAGAGGGTGAAAAAAACAAATTGCAAGTACCGGTTATGCGGCAACGGATACCACAAGCAATAGCAGTGTGAAGAGCAACAGGTTCATCGCTGTGCGGCCGAGCAGGGGATTGAGTGATGTGCCACGGCTATGAATGAGCTTCCACCAGGTGGCGGTGTGCAGTGCAAGGTAAAGTACAGGGACTGCAAGCGCCCACAAAGGTAGCTTTGCCCATAGTGGAAACATTATGACCATTGCCGTTACTCCTGAAAGAAGATACACATTTCCCATCGTGCGACGGCCGAAGATTACAACGGTAGTGCGTTTGCCGACAGCCTTGTCATCCTCCATATCGCGGTAGTTGTTTACTATAAGGACATTGGCAGCCAGTAACCCTGTGGCTGCCGATGTGCCGAGCAGTGCCGGCAATTCACTCCATTCTCCTGTCTGCAAGTAACAGGTCAGCGTGACGGGTACGACTCCAAAGAAAATCACTACCGTTACATCGCCAAGGCCGTGGTGCGATAATGGGTAGGGGCCTGTGCTGTATGCAAGGGCAAAAAGCAGTATTGCACAACCTGTCGGCAATAGCCACAATCCGCCAAAGAAAAGGAGAGTGCATCCTAATGCAGCCGCGGTGCCAAGCATTGTAAATGTTGCGCGTTTCATTGCTTGCGGTGTTATGTCGCCTTCGGTAACACCGCGGCGGAACCCTTCGCGTCCTTTGCGGTCCACTCCGTTCTTGAAATCGTAGTATTCATTCCCGAAATTAGAGGCTATCTGCGCTGTCAGGGCAAACAACAGGCATATTGCGGCCGGAATGATGGAGAATTTACCCTGCCATAGTGCGCATCCGCACCCCGCCAGCACTCCGGCTATGCTCACCGGGAGAGTCCTCAAGCGCATTGCTTCAATCCACTTTCTTGACATACGGTTTTTTTATTTTATGCCTACGTACATCCTGCATATACCGAGGGTGAAGGCCTTGTGCCTGACATCGCCGAACCCGGCCTCCTTCAGCATTGGAATAAACTTGTCGGGTGCCGGGAAATGCAGTACCGATGCCGGCAGATATTTGTATGCTCCGCGGTTGCCCGATACCCATCCGCCGATAGCAGGGAGTATTTTCAGGAAATAGAGCTTGTAGCACCAGCGGATGACCGGGTTTGATGGAACGGATAGTTCCAGAATTACAAGTTTGCCGCCAGGCTTCAGCACACGGTACATCTCTTTCAGTCCAATCTCAAGGTGCTCGAAATTACGTACTCCAAACCCGACTGATACGCGGTCGAAAGAGCTGCCGGGGTAGGTGAGCGCTTCGCAATCGCCATATTCCAATGTCGCGTCTATGCCGGCAGCCTTGAGCTTCTCTCGCCCAACCTTCATCATACCCTCAGACAGGTCGATTCCTATGATGCTGCTGCCTTCGGCAGCCTTGCGGGCTATCTCAATAGTGAAATCACCGGTGCCACAGGCTACATCGAGAACTATTAGCGGTTTTGCGCTGTCGGCTATCTCCTTTACAGCCTTACGGCGCCATCCTTTGTCGATGTTGAGTGACAATATGTGGTTAAGCTTGTCATAATCGGGAGCGATATTGTCGAAAAGGCTCTTTATCTTCTCTTTCTTTGCCATACTTGCTATTTTGTCTGTTTTATTTTCATTACATAGAGCAATAATATCACATTCATCAAGAGTGCGTATATTATTGCGGGAATTGCCATTTCTCCGCTGTCGAATATAAAAGGCGAGGTGGCTATGGCTATTGCCTGTGCAGCGTTCTGCATACCGACCTCTATTACGATGGTGCGGCGTTGCCCATCGTTAAGCCTGCCGGAGCGCGACAGCAGTGAACTGCATAGCATACTTGCAGTTATGAGCAGTGCGCAGGCAATTCCTGTCAATCTGAAATTATCGATTATCTCTTGCGTATATTGCACGAAGAAGAGCAATGCCAGTGCCATAAGTGCCGGGAATGCTATCTTGCCGAGTATCTTGTTTACTCTAGCTGCCAATTGTGGTTTAAGGTGGCTGAACAGCCATCCGGCAATCAAGGGGACAAAAAGCAGCACGATATTCTGCATCAGCAGTTTGCCTATGGGCAGCTCAATCTCTATTCCTGCACTTTGGGAAACAAACTGTGATGTCAGCCCCATAATGAGTGGCAGTGTAAACATAGTGATGATGCTGCTTGTGGCCGTGAGTGTTATTGACAGCGCTACATCGCCCCTCGCGAGCATCGAAAAGACATTCGATGAACTGCCGCCCGGGCAACAGGCTACGAGTACAAGACCCATAAAATATACCGGTGGCATATCCAACAGCCAGGCTATGGTGAAGGCTATCGCAGGCAGCAATATTATTTGTCCTGTCATCCCAATGATGACAGCCTTGGGGTTGCGGATAATATTCACGAAAGCCTTCCTGTTGAGCTCTGTTCCAAGCAGGAACATAAGCACGATTAGGATAGGCATTACAATCCAGATGGTGTTCATTTGTTTATATTTGCCATTTTGAGGTGACAAAAATAACTAAAATGCGAAAAATAATGACAAAATCTTCCGTTTTTCTGCGATAAAAAACAGGTGACGGACAAAAAGGCTCTTTTGTTGTTGCACTTGCCTGAAATACTCCTTTACGTTTAATAAACTGCATCACTTAGGGCTTTGCAAGCCTGCAAAACAGCTCTTTTATTGATACACAACAAACAAAAAGAGGATGACAAGTCATCCTCTTTTTGTGATCCCGAAGCGATTCGAACGCTTGACCCACGCCTTAGAAGGGCGTTGCTCTATCCAGCTGAGCTACGGGACCTACCTGATATGCGAAATTGAGCCTTGCTCATTTTCGACTGCAAAGATAGTGTGTTTCTTTGGTTGTGCCAAACTTTCTTTGCCTTTTTTCTTTTGAGGTTACGAAATGGGAGGACAAAAATGTGCCCGCAGTGTCGTTTCGCGGGTTTATTTGTCGTGGCCGGTTGTTTCTCGTCCGTTATTTGAAATCCTTGAGCATACTTTCAATGGCGTGTACTGTTATGCCGCCACGGTGCAGGGTCAGGTAGCCGCCTGCCTGCATCTCGTTGAGCGATTTCGACACGTTGAGCCTTGTTTCGCAAAGCAGTGTGGCGAGGCGCTCCATCTTTATCGATATGTGTTTCTCGCCCTTGAGTGTTTCGCAACGCTGTGCAATGAAGCGTGCAATGCGCCCCGATATGGTTGTCTGGTTGAAATTCCAACTGTTGTGGCTTGTCTGTTGCGCTCTCTGGCAGATGATATTGAGAAGGTTTATTGTGAATATGTCGTGCTTGGTGAGCTCGCCGAAAAGGTGGTGCTTGTCTATGGCAAGCGTTGCGCTGTCGCCTTTTGAGATGTAGTCGCGCTTGTAGTCGGTGTTGTACCCGAATATGGAGTATGGCTCTATTGCAGCAGGTGCTTCAAGTTCTTCGGTGAGATTGTATGTGTTGTCAGGGGCATAGGCGGTTGCCGAAACTGCGCCTTGTGTGAGTATTATGAACTTTTCACATTTTTCACCGTGGCGGAACAGGACATCCCCGTCCCCGAACCGTTTGAACTCGAAGGGGACTTTGCCCAGGATGGCAGTTATGTCGTCCTTGCTCATTCCTTGGAAATATGGCAGTCGTAGGAGTGATTCGTACATCTTTTGTAAAGCTCTTTTAGAATTTAACTGCTAAGTTAAGCAAATAGTGTGAATGGGGCGTGGCTTTTTGTATTTTTTAACCATTGGCGCGTTTTTGTGTGGCTGCTGCTACAATAAAGGATAAATGTCCTTTTATGGGGATATTATTTTGTTAAAATGCAATTTTATAATAAAAATATTGTAATTTAGCAACCGATATTATCACCGATAATAATTTTTAAACTTATAATTAACCTTTATCATTATGAAAAGACAGTTACTATCTTTTGCAGTCGCGCTCTTTGCTGTGGGCGCTATGGCTCAAAGTTTTCCTTCACATGATAAATATGTGGATGATGGTAGACCTGATGACATTGTGGCGGCTCTCGATGCTTGGGAACCCGGCAAGCCTTGGAATGGCAATGGGGCTTATGTAGATGAAAACTTCTGGATTTCGCGTGTGCCGTTGAAAGATCGTTTCCGCCCGGGTGACCAGGCAAACGACAACCTCGACGACTCGAACAACAAGAAATTCTGTTGGATGGCTCCAACCGGTGAAATGAGCAAGAAGTGGGGCGCATTGCCACGCTATAACTTTGATGCCGATAATTTCAATATGTGGCAGTATGTCGATATTCATTCGAACTGGACAAACGGTTTCTGGCGTGTACCCGGCGCGTTCAACGATGTTGCGCACAAGAACGGTGTAAAGACCGGTTGTACCTACTTTATTGATTGGGGCGCTCAAGTGAACTCTTATTCCGAGCCCGGAGCGACATTGGCCAAACTTGCAACAAAGGGCACCAACTCCTATGGCGACACGTTCAAATATTCGCGCAAGCTTGTTCAGTTCCTGAAATATTATGGTATCGATGGTCTATGCTTCAACCCCGAAGGTACCTGGGAGTATCTGCTTAACAATAATTTCAAGGCCTTTTTAGCTGAGTGCCACAAGATTGCCGATGAACTGAATTGGCCTTTCCACGTAGATTGGTATGCCTATGTGTCGAACCAAGGCCAGTTGTCTGATAATGGCTGTAGACTTGATGCCGCAAATAATACCTGGTTCCACGATACAAAGACAGGGCAGCCTGTAACAGATGTATTCTTCCTTAACTACAACTGGGATGCTAACGACTTGGTGACAAGTGCGCAGACAGCCAGGGATATGGGTCGTTCTACATTCGATGTATATGCGGGCTTTGATATGCAGGGCCGTGGCTATGGCAGGTATGGCAATGCCGGCTGGACAGCACTTATGAACCAGCCTGTCAGCGTTGTTGTATGGGGCGCTCACGACCGAAACCAACTCTATATCTCTTCTACCGAGGGTGGTCAGAGTGACTATGCCGTGCAGAACGAGTATCAGAAGAAGCAGGAGATGCTCTTCTCGGGTGCTAACCGCAACGTGCTCAACCTTCCTGCTGTGACCGATGACAATATAACATCTTCTTTCAGCGATCTCGGCAAGTGGCACGGTTATGCAAAGGCTGTAATCGAACGCTCTACACTCGATGAGGTTCCTTTTGTTACACGATTCAATTTGGGTAACGGCCGTTTCTTCAACAAGGAGGGTGTTACTACCTGGGATCACAAATGGTACAACTACGGTATGCAGGATTTGTTGCCTACTTGGCGCTGGTGGGTTGACAATGGCGACGGCAAGAGTGTTCCTGCCGATGCTGTTGCTCTTGACTTTACATACGACGATGCCTGGTTCGCTGGCTCTTGCCTGAAGATACATGGTGCAACCAAGCGCTCCGACGTGCGTCTTTTCGCGACAAAGTGGAACGTGGCTTCGGCCGATGACGAGTTCCGTCTTGTATTCAAGCCAAAGGCTTCTGAATCGAATCTTGAACTGATGGTTGCAAAGCAGAATGGCGAGAAAAATTTCGTGTATGTTCCAGTTACTGGCGAAATCAAGGCAGGCGAGTGGAACGAGGTTGTAATAAAGGCTTCTGAGGCCGGTCTCAAAGCTGGTGATGTAATCGGTTGTGTGGGTCTTTCGGTTAAGGATACAAATGCAGAATATGAAGTTCTCTTGGGCGAGTTTGCATTTGTCCCGGCAGCTTTCAACGAACAACCGTTGACCCCGACTATCACTCACGCTATTACAACCGTGCCGATATAAAGGTTGTGTTCAATATGCCTACGCCGACATCGCGTCCTGCTGAGTATGAGGGCTGCCCTGTATATAACGAGGAGGTGGGTGCCTGGTACTATGAGATTTATGTGAAGCAGGGTGATGTTGAGACTCTTCTTACAACAACCACATCTTGGGCAGCGTATGTAGTGGATGCCACTTTAGTCCCAAAGGTTGACAAA
>CALBKR010000237.1 GCA_937896105.1 uncultured Bacteroidales bacterium | reverse complement strand
CAAGCATTGTCGAGACTGAACATGGGGCAGCCTTGGGAGAGTAGTGTCCTTTTGCTTTAAAAGGCTCTAAGGGCGGCGGGTACTAAGGTTTTTGCAGCTTATGCTGCATCCTTTTTGGCCTTTCTTGCCATTTTGGGCGTTTACTTGTTTCAGTTGTCGATTACCTGCACCAGAATTCTAAATACTCTTTGGCTACTTTAATGGGGTGGTGATGCTTGTTGACGAACTCTATGCTCTGCTGTTGCATCTTTGCTATCTGTGCCTTGTTGTCAACAAGCCATTTGAGTCTGTTGTAGACATCCTCCTCGTCTGGTGTCACGTTTATCATCGGGCGCAGTTCCTTTTCGCCAAGAATGTCGTAGCACTCCTCTTCGGCGCCGCCCACAACTATTTTCCCCTTTGACATAGCAAGCAGGGCATTCATTGCAGGCGAATAGCCATAAAGCTGGTCGAGCAGGATGTCGCAGTCGTTTATCATCTGTGAATATTGCTCGAAGGGTACGCTCTCGGCCTTCAGCATCTCGCACTCCCCGGGGTAATCGTGTGCAAGGCGTTCGAGAGCACGCAACATTATGTCGGTTCCCTTGTATATGCTTCGCTCTTTCTGTATGCCGATGAAAAAGCGTATCTTGCGTTCCTGGTTATAAAATTGCGCCACGCTTTTGTCCGGCTCGACAGGGAATGGTATATATGTCAGTTTGTCGCCGTGCTTTTCGCTGTAGGCGGCGTAGTACTCATATAACCCGGCTATTATCCCATTGCAGTTTTCGGCTATCTCTTTGTTTAGACGGGCTTTTGCTGTCTCTTTCCAATCGGCTTCCTGTTCTGCAACATAGCTGTTTGAGATTCTGTTGTTGCCTATGTTGAAATCGGAGTAGCGGAACCTGTAAGGCGTGCTTGTGCAGGCCTCGACCCAATAGGCGTCCATCCCGAAAGCTCCAAGGAATACTTTCCGGTTGTGCTTCTTTAGGTACCGGTATATGGGCGCTATGCGCTCGGCTTTCAGTTCCAAAAACATCGGGTTTATCAATTGCACGATGTCATATCCGCGCAGCCTGGGCAGTAGTGAATATGTCTTCAGCAGGTAGCGCAGGCCGCCAACCTTGGTGTATTTGCGCACCAAAGAGATGTCGCGTCTGTAGTCTTTCCAGAAATCGCCGTTGCTCACGACGCACACGGTGTGCCCGAGCGAGCGCAATCCCTCGGCAAGTGTCCAATGTACGTTGCTGTATTCGCCTATGAGCAGTATTTTCATTCCTTTGTCAATGTTTTGCTGGATATGAAATTCCTGAGTATCTTTAGCCCTATCTTGCTGTTTGCCAAAAGACGGAATATGCGGTATTTCCTTGAGTAGGATGCTTTGGGCAACGGGTATATGCCAAGTGGCGTAAGTCTCTTACGGCAAGTGTCGTATATGCTTTTGGCGTCCATCCCGATGTTCATCATATTTATAATCGCATCTACGGCCAACATCGTGAACTTATGTTCGAAGCCCATTGCCTGTGTGGCATTGCACTCTTTGCTGAATGTGTCTCTGAAATAGCTCAACCGTTCTATCACCTGCAGTATATTCTCTATGCGTCCTGCCTCGAATTTTGCCGAACTGTTGACGGTGGTCGAGCCTTCGCGGATGCAATAACGGTAGAGCGTTGCGTTGCAATGTATAAGTGTCTGGGCGTGGTAGTGGAGTATTGTGTTGAACTCTTCATCCTCGTGGAACGTGTTCTCCGGGAAACGGATGCCTTTCTCTATTGCAAGACTGCGCTTGAAAAAGTATACCCAAGGTCTGCCTGAAAGGTTGAAGTCTCTCATATATGCAGCTCCGCTCATTGTGCTGCTGAATTCCAATTTTTTAGTCTTGTCTACAGCGTTGTTGCCGTGTGATTTGAATGTCAGGCTGTTGAAGCGGAGTATCTGCGGCATATCACGGCGCAGCACATCCAGGCAGGTGTGTATGTCGCTGTTCGGTATCAGCATATCGTCGGCATCAACGAACTCTATGTACAGGCCTTTCGCCTCGTCTATTCCCCGGTTTCTCGCTCCTCCCGGGCCGCTGTGCACTGCGTGTATTAGCCTGATGTCAATGCCTGTATATCGCTCTTCAACCCACTGCGGTGGCTCATCCGAGCCGTCGTCGACAATGATTATCTCATAGTCGATAGGTGGGATGTCCTGTATGACGATGCTGTCTATGCAACGCTCCAACAGTTCTCTCGGCAGGTTGTAGTGTGGAATGATTATTGACAGTAGCATCTTGTTGTCAGTTTAGCTTTTTGTGTAAAAGAGCATATAGGCGGCAGTGCGCCTTTATCCCGAATAGTGCAAGTGTCGTCAGTTTGATTTTTCTTTTTATCGGCAGGTCGAGCTTGTATAACTCGCTTATTGAAATGCCTTTGCCCTTGAGTAACTCTATGGAAACCTTATATTGCTGTTTGTCGAAATCCTTGCAGCATCGCATATCTATAAGGTTGTCTGCGCAGTGGAATAGTATGTCGTTTGCCTGTTCCTTTAGTTCCTCGTTCTTCACGACCTTGTTGTACAGTTGCACAAGGTTGCGGTAGATGAAGTATTTTGTCTTGAAGCTATAAGTGTTCGATATGCTCTCGGGGTGGTCATAGTAGTAATAGAATCCGCAGTCCGAGTAGTATACGTTCTCGCACCCCTCAAAAAGCTGTGGGGTTATGAGTATGTCTTCAAAAACCTCTCCTTCGGGGTATCGTACGAACATAAACATATCGGCACGGTATATCTTGTTGCAGGCGAAGCAATGGTTGTATCCTTTGCGTCTAACCCAATCGGCAAATACATTTCCGCAAACCTTCTCTGGCTTGAACGATATTATTTCGCTGCGTGGCGATTCGTAGTATTTGTTTATGGGGTATTCAAGAATGTCGATGTCGGGGTTTGACAACAGAATGTGCATATTGTAGTAATAGGTCCCGGATGCAACCGTGTCGTCGCCATCGACAAAAGTGATATATTCGCCCTTGGCTACAGCGATGCCTGCGTTGCGTGCCGATGACAAGCCTCCGTTCTTCTTGTGTATCACCCTCACTTTGTCGCACTCCTGTGCGTAACGGTCGCAAATGGCGCCGCAATTGTCGGGAGAACCGTCGTCCACAAGGATAAGTTCATAGTCGGTATATGTCTGTTGCAAAATGCTCTCGATGCATTTTTGCAAGTGTCGTCTGACCTTGTATACCGGTACTATGATGCTCAGTTTCATTAATGCGTTTCTATCTTTCCTGTTTGTTCTTCCAATCCCCGTTTGGGGGTGTTCTGCTTCAATGCAAAGGTAATAAATAACCTTGTATTTCCCGATAAAAAGGATGTTTTTGTTTGCCTTGTGTAAATTATTTTTCTCCTCTTGGCAAATTCCTCTTCTGCTCGGCCGATAATTCGCTCTTTTTCCTTATCTTCGCATTTAATATGGCTCGGGAATGCAGCCGAGCTCCTTGTGAACTATTAATGAACCGCAACAGAGATTCGATATCACCAAAGAACAACTATAGTCGTGTCATCAAATACCTTGGGATATTTGGTGGCGCACAGGGAGTATCCTTCCTTTTGAGTATGGTGCGCAACAAGTTTGCATCGGTGCTGTTGGGTGCTGTCGGATTCGGTATAATTGCTGTCTACAACCGCACGGTGCAGCTTTTCTGTGATTTTACAGGCCTCAGCCTTTCGTTAAGTGCCGTGCGCCGTATGTCCGATGCATACTGCAATGAGGATGAGGCTGCTGTGCGGCATTGCGTTAAGGTTGTCCGCAGCATAGCTGTGCTCACAGGTCTTGCCGGTATGCTGCTGATGCTGCTTCTGTCGCCATTGATGTCTCGTTTTATGTTCGACGGTTCGTGGTACTACGCGGCTCGTCTGGCCTTGCTCTCTCCTGTTGTTCTTTTCATTGCAGTATCGGGTGGCGAGCTTGCCGTTCTGCGCGGTGTCAAGCAACCGGGCAAGATAGCGATGTACACCTTGTGGACGGCTGTCAGTGCCGTCTTGGCAACCATTCCGCTCTATTATGCCTTTGGCCTTGGCGGAATCCTGCCTGCGATACTCCTTGTGTCATTCTTTCAGATGGCCGGTGCACTCTATTTCTCGACAAGGCTTTATGCCTACCGCGCAGCACCTTTCTCGTGGCAGCTTCTGCGGGAGGGGCTCGATATCGTGAAATTGGGAGCGGGTTACATCTACGCATCGATATTGGTCTCCGGCTCAATATGGCTCATCTATCAGGCTGTGACAAGAATAGGCGGTGACGAGGCTACCGGTATATTTTCGGCCGGGTACATTCTTGTAGGTATGTTGCCTTCGATACTCTTTGCAGCATTCGACTCCGATTACTATCCGAACCTCTCCGGTATCTTTGCCCACACCCGTGAACGCAATGCCTTGGTCAACGAACACATCGAGGTTCATCTGCTCGTGCAGGTACCGGTGATGCTGTGTGTGATAATCCTGTTGCCGTGGCTATTCCCGCTTTTCTACTCCGATGCTTTCCTGCCGGCACTTCAGATGACACAGATTGCAGTCTTTGCATTGCTGTTTCACATAATGACATATCCCATCTCCTTTATGCCTGTTTCAAAAGGTGATACTCTTGTGTTTGCAGGACAGGAAACTATCTACAATGTCTCCTTTGTGCTTTTGACAGTGCTTGGCTTCTACCGTTACGGCTGGGTCGGCGCCGGTGTGGGTATGGCATTGGCGCGTGTCATCGACCTTTGTGTCGTGTATACGATATCCCATTGCCGCTATGGATTCCGTCTTTCTTTGAAGGCGGTCAGGTATTTCCTCTTTTCGTTTGCAGTGTGTGCTACCGTTCTTCTCTCGGTGCTGTTCGCCGAGTGCAGGCCGTGGCTCCGTTATGTGGCCTTTGCGGCTACAGCCGTCTCTGTGGGCGTCTCTCTGTATATGCTTTCGCGTCACAGCAATGTGTTCACTTCGCTTTATAAACGGATATTCAAGAAACGTGTATGAAAAACAGATTATATAGATTACTCCTTACATTCGGTTGCCTTGTGGCATCTGCCGGCGTCTATGCACAGCCGGGTGATGCCAAATTGCGCTCACCGTTCGACTTTGAGCTGTTGCTGAGTGCCAATTTCGGCGAGCTGCGTTCCAACCATTTCCACGCCGGTATCGATGTGAAGACCGGCGGTGTGACCGGTAAGCACATAAAGTGCGTTGCCGATGGGTATATATGCCGTGCCAAGGTGCAGGCCGGCGGTTATGGCTTGGCTCTGTATGTGATGCACGATGGCTATATGACGGTCTATGCACACCTTGACCGTTTCCCGGCGAGCATTGCCAAGCGTGTTCGCAACTACCAGTACGAAAAGGAGCGTTTCGAGGTCGATATGCATTTCTCTCCAGGCGAGTACCCTGTGAAGCAAGGCGAGTTCCTTGCCTATGCCGGGAATTCTGGCTACTCGTTCGGCCCTCATCTCCATTTCGAGGTGCGTGATGCTTCGGGCAATGAACTCTATAACCCGTTGCCGTTCTACAAGTCGAAGATTGCCGATACCCGTGCACCCAAGGCTACGGCTCTCATCGTATATCCACGGCAGGGAAAAGGCACCCTCTCCAACGGCACCGGGTCACAGATATTCCGGTTCAAAGGGAATGTGTTGCCCGATACCATTGAAGCCTGGGGTGACATAGCCTTTGGCATCGAGGCTCTCGATTATATGAACAGCACAAATAACAAATATGGAGTCTACCGCATCGAGCTGTTTGCCGATGGTGTGCGGTGCTTCGAGTCGCAGATGGATAATTTCTCATTCAGCGAGAATAGGCTGATATTGGCCGGTGTCGACAAGGGGCGCGAAAAGCGCGATGATGGAACCTTCCAGAATCTTTTCATCGACCCCAATAATCCGTTCAGGGAGAGCAAGGCCGATGCATCACGCGGCTGGGTGAACATTAACCAGGAGAGGCTCTACAATATCGAGTGCCATCTTAGCGATTGCCACGGCAACAAAAGCAAATACAGCATTGTGGTGCGTGGCAAGCGGTGTGATGTGCCTCAACCGGCAACAATGTCGGCGCCTTTACGTTGGAATGTAGAAAACGTGCTTGAGGCTCCGGGCGCAAGGCTTGTCATCCCCAAGAACCAGATGTTCGACGATGCCTCATTGGCAATTGCAAACGACAGTGTCTGCAACATATCCGGCGGCTGCCTGTCGACAGGTGAGGATGTCTATTTCAGGAATGGCGCAAAGCTCTCCCTTGCAGCCGATGATATACCGGTTGCCGACAAGTCAAAGCTTTATATAAGCGAGATAACCGCGGAGGATACCGCCTGGGTAGGCGGCAAATATTCCGACGGGTGGGTGACAGCCACAATTCCCTCGCAGGGGTGCTATGCAATCTCTGCCGATACTGTTCCGCCGGTGCTCCGTCCTGTCAACGAGAGCGGATGGATGAAAAAGGCAAGGCTTGTCTTTGACCTCTACGACAATGAAACCACAGTAAGCTCTTTCCGAGGTACCCTGAACGGAAAGTTCGTGCTCTTCAAGTACAGCAGCAAGGAACGCCGCCTTACGTTCGATTTCAGACAGGAGAATATCAGGAGCGGCAACCACAAACTGAAGGTGGTGGTGACCGATGCCTATGGCAATGAGACAGTCTTTGAGAAAAACATAAGATATTGATAATTGAAACATACTATGAAAAGGATTTTGTTTACTTTGGCAGCAGTGCTGCTTTTTGTGACCGGCGGTAGTGCCTGCACAAATTTCATCGTGGGCAAGAAGGCCTCGGCCGACGGTTCAGTGTTCATCTCATACAGCGCCGACAGCTACGGAATGAGCGGTTTTGTAGCCCATTTCCCGGCTGCTGTACATCCCGAGGGTGCAATGCGCGATATCTACAACTGGGACTCGGGCGAGTACCTTGGTCAGATACCCGAGGCACGCCGCACATACAATGTGCTCGGTAATATCAACGAATTCCAGGTAGCCATTGCCGAGACAACCTTTGGAGGCCGCGAGGAGTTGGTCGACACGACAGGTCTCATCGACTATGGCAACCTTATCTACATAGCACTGCAGCGTTCACGCACTGCGCGCGAGGCTATCGATGTAATGACATCGCTTGTTGCCGAGTACGGCTACTACAGCAGTGGCGAGAGCTTCTCCATCGCCGACCCCAACGAGGCCTGGATATTGGAGATGATAGGCAAGGGCGGCAAGGAGAAGGGTGCTGTGTGGGTTGCTATCCGCATCCCCGACGACTGCATCTCGGCACACGCCAACCAGGCACGCATACGCAAGTTCGATATGAAGGACAAGGAGAATGTACGTTACTCGAAGGATGTCATCAAGTTTGCCCGTAAGATGGGCTATTTTGACGGCAAAGATGCCGATTTTGATTTCGCCGCAGCCTATTGCCCGGCCGATTTCGGTGCGCTACGTTACTGCGATGCCCGTGTGTGGAGTTTCTTCAATATGTTTGCCGATGCCGATATGAACCAGTATCTTGCGTGGGCGTCGGGCGATGCCACAGCGGAGCCTATGCCTCTCTATTTCAAGCCAAAGGCTCCGCTCACACTGCAGGATGTACAGCGCGGTATGCGCGACCACTACGAGGGTACACCGTTTGATATCAGCAATGACCTTGGCGCGGGTCCATACGATATGCCCTATCGCCCGTCACCGCTCAGTTTCACAGTTGATGGCAAGGAGTATTTCAATGAGCGTCCTATCTCTACATTCCAGACAGCGTTCACTTTCGTGGCACAGCTGCGTTCGTATCTTCCCGATGCCATCGGCGGTGTGATGTGGTTCGGTACCGATGACTCCAATATGGTTGTCTACACGCCCGTGTACTGCTGCGCAACATCGGTTCCCGACTGCTATGCCGAACAATATGCCGACCCTGTTGTTTTCTCTTGGAAATCATCCTTCTGGGTCTTCAATTGGGTGTCTAATATGATATATCCCAAATATTCGTTGGTTATAGATGATATGCGTCAGGTGCAGGGTGCACTCGAATCTGCAATATATGAGCAGAGCAAGGTTGTCGAGGCCGAGGCTTTGGCTGTCATCGGGACATCTCCGAAATATGCAATCGGTATGTTGACCGATTTCACTGCAAGCAGTGCCGAAGAGACACTTGCTGCTTGGAAGGCTTTTGGTGAGAAGGTGATAGTAAAATACAATGACCTTGTTGTCAAGAGCGAGAAGAACGGCAAGATAGAGCGTTCGGCAACCGGCCTTGCCGGCAAGATAACACGTCCGGGCTATTCTGCCGGGTACTGGAAGAAGGTAGTCGAGGAGACCGGCGACCGTTATCTCATTCCTGCTGCAAAATAATTTGTTATTCCCGATTAATAATTATATTTGCAGATTGAAGCTATAAACGGAAAACTTAAACTAAAAACCAATAAATTCAGTTATGGATCAGGAACTTATTAGAATGGTAACGGAAAAGGCTACAGAGTGGCTTTCTCCTGCTTATGACGAAGAGACACGCAAAGAGGTACAGGCAATGCTCGACAACGAGGACAAGACCCCGCTCATCGATGCCTTCTACCGCGAACTCGAGTTCGGTACCGGTGGTCTTCGTGGCATTATGGGTGCAGGCAGCAACCGTATGAACATATACACAGTAGGTAAGGCTACACAGGGTCTTGCCAACTATCTCAACGAGTGCTTCAAGGATTTGGAGCAGATATCTGTTGTGGTAGGTCACGACTGCCGTAACAACAGCCGTCTGTTTGCCGAAATCTCGGTGAACATCTTCTCGGCAAACGGCATCAAGGTCTATCTTTTTGAAGACCTTCGTCCCACACCCGAAATCTCATTTGCAATCCGTCACCTCGGTTGCCAGAGCGGCGTGAACATCACTGCCAGCCACAACCCCAAGGAGTATAACGGTTACAAGGCATATTGGGACGACGGCGCGCAGATGCTCTCTCCGCACGATGTGAACACCATCAAGCACGTCGAGAGCGTTAATGTCGAGGATATCAAGTTCACCGGCAACCCTGCACTCATCGAGGTTATCGGCGAAGAGGTCGACAATGCCTTCCTCGAGAAGGTACACACCCTCTCTATCGCTCCCGATGTAATCGCACGCCACAAGGACCTCAAGATAGTATATACCCCAATCCACGGTTGCGGTAGGGTGATGATTCCGGCATCGCTCCGCAAGTGGGGCTTCGAGAATATCCACTGCGTTGAGGAGCAGATGGTCAAGGACGGTAATTTCCCCACAGTGGTATCGCCCAATCCCGAGAACCCCGAGGCTATGACAATGGCCATTAACCTTGCAAAGAAAATCGATGCTGACCTTGTTATGGCATCCGACCCTGACGCCGACCGTTTGGCCATCGCCTGCAAGGACAGCAACGGTGAGTGGGTAATTATCAATGGTAACCAGACCTGTATGATTTTCCTCTACTACATCATTACCCAGTACCGTGCATTGGGCAAGATGACAGGCAAGGAGTTTGTGGTAAAGACTATTGTTACCACCGAGGTTATCAAGAATATCGCCGAGAAGAACAATATAAAGATGTATGACTGCTACACAGGCTTCAAGTGGATAGCAAAGGTTATCCGCGACAACGAGGGCATTGCAAAGTACATCGGTGGCGGCGAAGAGAGCTTCGGCTTCCTCGCCGAGGATTTCTGCCGCGACAAGGATTCCGTTTCGGCCTGCAGCCTCATCGCCGAGGTTGCCGCTTGGGCAAAGGACAACGGCAAGAGCCTCTACGAGATGCTTATGGACATCTATGTTGAGTATGGCTTCTCTAAGGAGGTTACAGTCAACGTTGTTAAGCCGGGCAAGAGTGGCGCCGACGAAATCCGTCAGATGATGGAGAACTTCCGTGCCAATCCGCTCAAGGAGATGGCAGGCGAGAAGGTTGTCTGCTACAAGGACTTCAAGGCAATGAAGCAGACCGATGCCGAGGGCAATGTCACCGACATCGATATGCCCGAGCCCTCTAACGTGCTGCAATACTTTACCGAGAGTGGCAATAAGGTATCGGTGCGTCCTTCGGGAACAGAGCCAAAGATAAAGTTCTATATGGAGGCTAAAGGCAAGATGGGTTGCCGCAACTGCTATGCCGATGCCTGCGCGAAGGCCGATGAGACCATCGAGGCTATGAAGAAGGCAATGGGTATCTGATATCCATTTGCAATATATGAATGACAAAGGACAAGGAGCAACAACTCCTTGTCCTTATTTTATGTTTCTTGTCCTTTTTTATTCAAAAATGGCGCCCGGATGAAACAATTTTGCCAGGAGTGCCCATTATGTAGTTGGTTTTTAGTATCTTCGCGGCGGTAAAACAGACAGGCACAGTCCTGTATCCATAAAAAAGAAACATTATGAAGAAGACATTAGTAGATCTTTTTGAGGAGTCGGTGAAGCTGTATCCCAACAACACCTTCCTTTTAGAGAAAACAGACAAGAAAGAGGGTTTCAAGCCTACAACCTACACCCAGGTAAAGGAGTTGGTCTATCGTTTAGGTGCCGGCTATCAGGCACTCGGTGTCAAGAAGGGCGATAATATGGCACTTCTGAGCGAGGGCTGCAATATGTGGGTTATCGGTGAACTTGCAATGTTCTATGCCGGTGCGGTGAATGTGCCTCTTTCAATAAAACTCGAGGAGAGCAACGACCTCCTCTTCCGCCTTATTCACGGCGATGTAAAGTATATCCTTGTCTCTAACTATCAGCTCAAGAAAGTCCGTGCTATAAAGGAAAAACTCACCGAGGTGGATAAAATCATCGTTTTCGGCAATGCCGGCGAGCTCGAGGAGAAGGAGATACACGTTGACGAGGTATTTGCAATGGGTGACAAGTTTCTCAAGGAACACACAATGGAGGAGTTCCTTGCTGTGGGGCAGTCACTTGTGAACGATGACATTGCAACAATCACATACACTAGCGGTACGACAGCCGACCCCAAGGGCGTTGTGCTCACACACCGCAACTATACTGCCAATGTAGAGCAGGCGCTCACACTCGTGCCCATCGACCAGACCTGGCGCACACTCATCATCCTGCCGCTCGACCACTGCTTCGCACACGTAGTAGGTTTCTACATTATGATGTCGTGCGGTGCAACAGCTGCAACTGTACAGGTTGGCCGCACAGGTCTCGAGACACTGAAGAACATCCCGCTCAACATCAAGGAGGTGCGTCCTCACTTCATCCTTTCGGTACCATCGTTGGCAAAGACATTCAAGAAGAACATCGAGAGTGCAATACGTGCCAAGGGCAAGTTTACCGAGAAGATGTTTAACTGGGGTATGGCAGTGCGCCAGAAATATTATGGCGAGAGCAACCTTGATTCAAAAGGTATGCGCATCTTCCTCAAGCCATTGGTGGCACTCTTTAACAAACTTGTCTTCTCAAAGGTGCGTGAGAATTTCGGCGGCGAGCTCCGTTTCTTCGTGGGCGGCGGTGCGTTGCTCGATAAGGAGCTGCAGAACTTCTATCTTGGCGTGGGTATGCCTATGTTCCAAGGCTATGGCCTTTCCGAGGCAACACCCGTCATCTCATCCAACGGCCCCGACCTCTATCGTTTCGGTTCAAGCGGTAAGCTTGTAAAGCCCATAGAACTGAAGATATGCGATGCCGATGGCAAGGAACTGCCTGTAGGTGAGCTTGGTGAAATCGTTGTGAAGGGCGAGAATGTGATGGCCGGTTACTGGAAGAACCCTGTAGCAACAGCCGAGACTGTACGCGACGGCTATCTCTACACCGGTGACCTCGGTTATATGTCCAAGGAGGGCTTGCTCTACGTTAAAGGTCGCTTCAAGAGCCTTCTCATTTCGAGCGACGGCGAGAAATACAGCCCCGAGGGTATTGAGGAGGCATTCGTGAGCCTTTGTCCCACAGTCGACCAAGTAATTCTCTACAACAATCAGTCGCCATATACAATAGCACTCATTGTTCCCAACAAGGACAATATCAAGCGAATGCTTGCCGAGAAGAACCTCGACCTCACAACCGAGGAGGGGCGCAAGGCAGCCTGTGACCTTGTAAAGGCCGATGTGGATATGTTCAAGAAGGGTGGTGAGCACGCAGGTATGTTCCCCGAGCGCTGGTTGCCAAGCTGCTACGCCATTTTGCCCGAGGCATTTACCGAGCAGAACGGTATGATGAACAGCACAATGAAGGTCGTACGCGGCAAGGTAGAGAAATTCTATAAGGAGCGCATCGATATCCTCTACACAGCCGAGGGCAAGAACCTCTACGAGCAGCACAATGTAGATGCTTTCAAGTAATTGTGAAATAATATGAAAAATTCTCCCAAAAGTTTTTTTGGGAGAATTTTTTGTTGTTTCTTAAACCTTGATACATTATATTTGTCAAATGTAAAACCAATTATTAACTGACAATATTATGAAGACACGTTTGATTATTGCAGCGATGATGGTGGCATCCGCATCATTCGCAAATGCCCAGGAGCAGGCTAAAGTAGTAGAGAACCCTACACCCGATAAGAAGGTGGTGGCTTGTGTAAAGCGTATGTCGGACAAACTCTTGCTCGATGATTCCGATGCAAAGAAATTCGAGGAGATATATATAGAGTATCTTGAGGCAAAGGCTGCCTGCCGCCCCGAGTGTACAAAGGGCAAGGAACTGACCGATGACCAGATTGAGGCTAACCTGAAGGCTCAGTTCGAGGCAAGGGAGATGTCTCTTGAGGTAGACAAGAAATACTACAAGAAATTATCGAAGGTGCTAAATGCAAGGCAGTTGAATGTCATTTTCGGCAAGAAGGCTTGCGACAAGCGCCGTATGGCTCCTATGAATGGCGACTGCAAGATGAAGCCCTGTGACGGCAAACCCGGTGCACAGAACGGCAAGTGCCGGAAGGCTGCCGATTGTCCAAAGGCAAAGGAGTGCAAGAAGTGATTTACAATTCATACAATAAAAGCTCACCGCAGTCGCTGTGAGCATTTATTTTTTTTGTGTATGTATATTGTTACATATTGGCCCAGATATCATTCCAGTCGTTGCGGTGTTCTTTAGTATCGTATTCATTTGCCCATTTGTCAACATTGTTATCAGTGTTGGGCTCTCCTGGAATTGATACTGCAATGAGATGATGTGGGCTTAATTCTATCTTTTCACATTCAGGAGTTATGTATATTTTTTTCATAGTCGTCTCTTTGTTGTTATATACATCTTGTCTCATTCTATATAAACTTTCTTGCCGTTTAGTATATATATGCCCTTTTGGGGGTAATCTACTCTCCTTCCGTTCAGGTCATAGTAAATGTCTATGCCTTCAATCTCATTCAAGTCGATTAATGTATCCCCGGTAGATGTTTCACTGTTGCCCGAATGGTTGATTTTTCCTAAGCTGAAGAAAGACAGTGCTGAATTAGCGCTTGGAGTTACCTCTAACCACCAGCGGAATGCTCCCAGGGGGATGCCGCTTGCGTTGGCAGGGTTAGGACGCTTGAGCTCACCACCTGTCATTGCATAGAGATAGGGTGGCTGTGTGTGGTCGGCTTCTTTCAGTGGCGCTGCTGTATACTGGCCAGTGAAAGTATATGTTGCACCGCTTGCGCCCATAAAACTTTCGCTTGTTTCTATCACAGGCGCTGTGCCATCGACGTCGGTGTTGCTTGTGTATACGCAATAGAGTGGGTCGCCGTCGGTGTCATTTCTGTGAGTCTTTGATATGGTTATTGTGTGCTCGCCAATCTCCTTTGCTCTTATAAGGTAGAGCTGGTGGGGGATAATGGAGTCTGTAACAATATCGGCCATGGCGTAGAACATATCCCCGGTCTCCATTATGCTGTGTATCTTTGCAACCTCGAACTTCTCGCTCCAGTCGCTATAAACCAGTTCTACTGGTACATACAATGCCTGCCAGTTGGTATTCTTGAAGTTGCGGATGTAGGACACCATGTTGTACTCGTTGTACTTGGGGTCTGTGGTCTGTTGGCCAAATGTGATTGGCTTCTCCAGGAACAGGGTTTCGCTGTCGAATATTTGATAGTTGGTCTTGGTGACAATGACAGACCCCGATTCGTTATCGTCATTTCCTGTCTGGCTGTCGTCTGCCGGGTTATATATGAATCTGCCCCAATAGGGGTGTGCGGAATAGAGCGCAATGCTTTGCCCGGGCACTATCAGCGTGACTCTTTCTGCCTCCATCTTGTGAAAGGCGCTTTCTTTCGGAATGTCCGGTGGAGTCAGCGCGTCGCATCTGATGGTAATGATTCCTGTACATTGGAAAAATGCCTTGTCGCCAAGTGATTCCACAGTTGAGGGTATTGATACCGAAGTAAGCTGCTTGCATTGAAAAAATGCATTGTCGCCTATTGCTGTAACGGTGTATGTCCTTGTCTGGTTGCTGCTCACAGGAACTATTAATGTTTCAGGTATAACAATATCTCCGGAATAGCCATTGTTGCCCCTCGAGGCTACAGTAGCTTTCCCAATCTCCGGAATATCCAGGAAATAGTCGATACCATCAATTGGAACACTGCGTTGTGCCAGGCTCGCTTGTGATAATAGACAAAGGGCTGCCGTCAATAGCAGCGAGTATAGTTTTTTCATAATATAAATAGTGGTTCTTGTGGGGAAAAATCCCTTTTTTATAAAAAAAACAGCCTTGATTTAAAAGGAGTTGCAAAAGTACAACTTCTTGTATTGCTGTGCAAGAGTTATGTGTTATATTTTTTAACTATGTGCGAACTTATTTTCGGGGGGGGGGTAAAATTGTCAGCAAAACAGCTGTTTTGCTGACAAAATGATAGTGAAAAATGTTATTTTGCGCTTTTGTGCAATAAGAGGCTGTGGCGATGTGCTTGCCGGTTGTCTCCGCTATATACTAAACAAGGGGTTCGCTTCAATGGCGAACCCCTTGTTTGTCGTTATCGTGTAAAATAATATTACTTTACGAATTGCTTTTTGCCATCAATTATGTAAAGACCCTTGCCAGGCTTTTCAACCTTGCGTCCTTGCAGGTCGTAGACAGTGCTTGGCTTTGCTGTCTCGCCGTTAAGGTCTTCAATGCCTGTTGTAGAGCCGTCCTCAAGTTCAAAACGGTAATACGATGAGCCGGCTTGGCTTGCAAGTTCCATATACGCCTTGTTTGCCTCGCACTTGATATGTGTGTTGGAAGAACCGCCTGTTGCATTGTATTCGGCTGCTATCCAATAGAAAGCCTCGCCCTTTGTGGCGTTGAGCAGCAGGTAGTACTTGTATCCGCTCCGACACTCGATGTAAGTTGTCTTCACCTTTCCTATAAAGATGTTGCCATCGATAGCCTCAATGTCATCAGTTAGGTGGAAATCGTAATCGGTTCTTGTGTTCTTGCTCTCTTCGGGGCGTCCAATCAGCACAGGTGTATGTGCCGGGATGGTCTCGCCTACTTCAATATCAATAAGAGTAATTACAGTGTCTTGTGGAGCTTCAGTCGCATAGTATGCGGTAACGCCATCGGGAACCTTAACAGCGAACGGCAGATAAAGTGTTGCCCATCTGTATCCGTTGCCTATTGTACGGCGGTAGAATACATTCGCGTCTGCTACCGGTTCAAGGTACCAATCGGTCGACCAGTCGGTTCCTTGTTCAATTTCATCGGCCTGGGCAAGGTTCAACTTATTGTTGTTGAGTTCGTTGGTTAGTGACATATTATACGATGTGGCACTGCTGTTGTTCAGTGCTACTGCGCCACGCTCGATGCCGGCCTCTATTGTAAATGACTGGGCTTCATTGCCGGTCTCCTTCCAAGCGAGGGCTGCACTACCCATTGTACTTACAAACTTGTATGTGCCGTTCTCTCCTGCGACACACAGCCACAGTGTGGTGTTGTCATCGCTTGTGGTCGGGAGTCCTATTGCCTCGTTGTCGTTGGCAATGTAGTGGTATTTAT
Organism: uncultured Bacteroidales bacterium; assembly: GCA_937896105.1. Next base: position 10,967 of record CALBKR010000237.1, on the reverse strand, counting down.
ACTCATCGACGCTCAACGCAATGTAGTTCTTTATGCGGTAGATAGTACCAGGAATAGGCATATTCATATCTCCAAGAGCTTCTCTTGTCGCGCGCAATTTCGTGTATGCATCGTAGCATTCGGCAGCATCGGCTGTGTTGCCTTCGTTGATGAAGCCTGTTGCAGCGGTGTATGCGTCAAAATGTGCATCACCACCTTCACGGCAACCGGGAGCATCGCCGCTCATTGCCTGCTTGGTAATGTCCATTGCCGCAGTAACATCCTTCAACTGGTAGTAGCGTGGGTTGTTGTTCTCGAAGGTAATAGGAACGAACTTGAACTGGGAGCCGCCGTCGTTTTTATTGTTATAGAACCCCATAGAGTTACTGCTGTTGCCACCGTTGTTGCTCAGATAGTTGCTGTCGTCGGCGAGCCTGATTGCATACCATCCATCATCAAGAGTCTCAATTTTCCATTCGTAATATGTCTGTTTACCGGCTGGCTGTGCAGAAACAGAACCTGATGCATTCTCTGCAGAACTTGCACTCAGCACTTTGCCCATACCATTGTAAGGCTTAATCACGAAACCGTTTGCGCTCTCCATAAAGTACCAAGCCTGATATGATGCATTTGCACCCTCGGCAGCAATGTTCACAATGTTTTGGCTTTCGTTGTACTTCAGGATTGTCGGGTTATAGTAGTCCCTGTTTACTATTATCCTGTACAGCACCGGGTTCTCCTCGTCGGTAGTAAGGGTGAAGGGGACTATAAGAGCTGCTTTTTCAGCGATCAAATCACCGCAATCTTTGTTGAGTGTCATCCAGCAACTGTTCGCTGTAATTTCAGTTTCAGTGTCTATACGGTCAAAGACAACTTTATCGTCGACAACGGTTACTGCATATCTCTTTGTCTCTTCACCTGAATTGATATTTTTTGTAAAGTATGTACCATTCAGAACCGATGATACTGTTTTCTTTGCACCTGTATTGTCAACTGTCACGTCAAATGTGTAGTCTTTCCCGCCATCAGCCTTTATTATTACGGGAGTTCCCTTAAACAAAGTTTCGCCGGCTGTAGCAACCTGTACCATTCTGTATTTATAATCATCGCTGTCGAAAACAGCTGTTATTCCTGAAGGCATAACACTATATGCTGTCACACCTTCGGGCAATACCACGTTGAACGGAAGATACAATGTTGTGTACCCCTCTACAGGAACATTCACTATGTATTCAGTGACCTCTGTGAACTTAAAAGTGGCAAGGTTCTCTTTATCGCTTTTGTCGTTACCGAAGACAAGATTGTTGTAATCGTTCAAATAGTTTATACCGTCGCCGGTACTACGTATCTTGAAAATACCAGTATCGGTTCCTGTTTCCTCAAAAAGGTATGCGCCGGCCTCACTGCTTTTGTCGGAGAAGGCGATGTGGCTCCAACCGCTAAGATTGGGAGCTTTCATATGTTTGCCTTGTGCCTGCAACGAAAAGCCGTTGCCCAGTGGGGTTATGGTAAAATACATATCTGCATCTGCTTCAGGGCTGTATGTCCCTTCTGCAATTAGTTTGTAGCCTATGTATTTGTCATTGTCCTCGTCTTCGTTGTAGCCGATAAAAACAGGAACATCTCCGTTGTTCTGGAAATCTATTTTATACACACCATGATATGCGGGGTTGATAACCACGGCAAATGTGAGCACAGTTCCGTCGGTTAGGGTTATTGTACCGGTGTGTGAACCATCGGTAGCATCGGCTTTCACTGTTACAGCCTTAATATCGGTAGCCGTGCCATCGATGAAATCACCTGTTATGGAAACGTTTGTGAGCTCGCCGAAATAGGTTGAAAGGTCTATTTTCTGGCCGGCCTCGGCAACCACAGTGCATATTGCAGAGAGGTCGTTGGTCAAGCAACGGTAAGCATAGTATGTACCGGTGTTGGAAACAACAGGGATAATATACTTGCCAAGAACCTCTTTTGCCTTTTCAAGGGTGTTGCCCTCGGGCTCGCGGGTGTAAGTACTGGTATGTCCCTTTTGCCCTGCTCTGAGCGCAACATTGCTCACTGCTGTCTGACCTACATAGTGCTCTTTGCCGTGTGCCCAGTTCCAGGCAAAGTAGTCATAGTCGGCACTTGTGCAGTTGTTGTCGAAATAATGTTTCCAACGAGGATAGTACAAGTCCTTCATAAGACCCTGCCAAGAACGGTATGAGTAGTCGTTGAGGTTTGTAGCGGGTGATGACCAAGTAGAAACTATTGTACGGGCATTGTTATATTCGTACCAGTCGGGGGTGGCTGTTGTTGCCCCTATTACTTCACCGGCTGCATCGCGTGCTTCCTGTGTCCATTTACCCAAACGGAAGTTGAGGTTGGTGCCCTTGAAAGCATCTACATCGAGAATCAACTGCAGGAAGGCGTCGCGACGGGCTTCGTACAACGCAGTGTTTGAAGCTGTCTTTGCCTCGTTGATACCAAGGAGCAGATAGTATGCATAGTCGGCAAGCACACCTCCACCGAACTCTACAAGGTCGTAGTTATAGTTGCTCTCGTAGATTGTACCGGGAGCAATGACACTGCTTTGTGAAATAAGTTTATATGTGGCATCTATAAGCATCTGGTGGCGTGCTTTGGTATATGTGCCAATAGCGTTGTTCATTGTTTTTCCCCAATAACTTGCAGGTTTTGCTGTAAGGTTGGGCTTTGCAGCCCAAACATCCTCAACAGGACCCTGAATACCGTCGGCACCATAGTTGAGCGGGCCTTGACGCAAGAGACTCCAAGCCTCCTGAATTTCGTCATTCACAACACCGTAACGTGCAATTGAGTAGTTGCTTACCCACTCGGCAACATCTGGCTTAACGCCATTCATCCAAGGAAGCTGGAAGATAAGGTCGTATGTAACAGGTGTCTGCTCGATAGCTTCGGGAGCGGCACCGATACCCTTTATTGATGAGTATTTACCCTTGTACAAGAAATAGTTGTCAGTGAGGTTTGTCAAGCGAGCCATAATACCTGAGCGGCCACCGAAGTTGGGAATAGCGCAGAACACGGCGTCCTGTGGGGCGTATCCGCTATAATTGTCGAATGCGGGTGAGCCGTCGGAAAAAAGGTCGAGTACCACAAGACGGCCGGCAGGAACGGCTGTAAGCGAGTATCTTTGTGTCGAGCTCCACTGCCACTGCTGGATAACCCACTGCGAGCCGGGCTTGGCAGCTTCCATTGCTGCGTACATTGCCTCGTAATCCTCCATTGTACCGGCACCGCCACCCTCGTGGAACGGGTCCATTGAATAATATTGGCTCTCACCCATAACCTCGTGCAAGCAAGTGTAGTAGTCGGCTGCAATTTCGGCGTAATTGGCATTGCTTACCGAGAGGAGAAGCGGACGCACGAAGTCGCCGGCCCAGTTACCGCCGTTGCCACGTGTTGTGTAGCCCGATTTTGAAGCAAAGTTCGTTGGAACCATACCGCTCCAGCCTGGAATAACAGGCTGCATACCAAGCTCGCGCTGGCGGTCGCATATTTGCTTTGCAAGGTTTTTCTGGCGTGTGTACCAAGCATCGTCCTGCACACCGCCGGCACCTTCCCAAGTGCCGCCGCTCTTTGTGCCGGCTGCTGTACCACCCCAGCCTTCGAGGTTGTTCATTGCCCACCAAGCGATAAATGCAGGGCCGGCAACAAAGGCTTTTGCCTCCTCGTCGGTGTAGCCATATTTGCGTTTGCCGTTGCCATCCTCCATTGTAAGGAACGAACGCCATACCTCTTCAAGGCCAACAAGCTGCAAAGGCATATTGATACCGTGCAGAGCCATCCAGTCGATTTCCTGCTGCCAACGCTTCCATGTCCAAGAGGTCATAGAGTAACCGAAAGCACAAGTATTCAGGTAGTAGCGATACATAGCATCGCTGGTGTGTACCTCCTCGGCTTTTGGCACAGGGATAGAAGAGAGGTCTGCGTATGCATCACCACTCACTGTTTTTTCGTTGAGCGAGTTCCAAGAAATATTTATATGTGCAATATTCTGCAAGTACCAGCCGATACCGGTTGTTATTGCACTGAGTGTTGTACCCTTGATAAGCACCTTGCCATTCTCGCCACCAATCACAAATGCCTCGTTCTTTGAATTTATTGAGGGGTCAAGGACAAACTTGAACTGCTCTGCAGCACTCTCACCGCCAACACGCTTGATGAGCGCAACAACAGCAGCGGGATTCTCAACTACCTCAATTGCTGTATATTGGATGGTGACAGTCTTGTTCTCATCATCCACCACAACACTCCATGTATAGCCACTGATATTTGTTGCATCAATTAATGATTTATCAAAGCCAAGGCTTGTAACTTTATTATCGGCATTTATTTTTTTGCCATCGTATGTGACATTGACACTCTCACCCTGTGGAGCGTTTATCACAACTGTATAATCGGCAGGTTTCTCGTATGAGGTATTGATTGTAAACTTCTTGGCATTCATTGTGGTATTCTCGGTAACGAACGAGAACTTGAATGCGCCGTCCAGGTCAACATCTGTGGGCAGCAAAATCTCGAACCAGTCGTCCTCGGTTCCGTCAGTCCAAGTAGCAGTACCACCAAATTTACCATTCACACCATCGAACAACCCCTCATAGGTCTTATTATTATTACCAGTAACATTGGCAACTGTAAGTTCTATCTTCTCACCGTCGGCATCGTAGATGGCGAACTCATCAAGGCTCATACGATTCTTTCCATTCTGGAATTTACCACCACTCTCTGTTAGTGTAAAGCGAATCTTGTTACAAGCACCGGCGTATGTAATGTAATCCGATGTAAAGTGATATTTATTGTTGTTAACAGTACCTACTGTGGGATAGTCGTATGTTCCTTCAAAGTACCATTTGTTCCAACCACTTTCAACATTGGTAAAGATACCACGACCATTATCGGTAGCCTCGTTGGTACCAACATGTTTGCTGCTTTCTGCTGCACGCGCTATTGCAGCAAAACCGTCCACATCGATATCTACAATCTGCAACAGAGAGAAATCAAATGTTGCATTCCATTGGTGTGTTGTTCCAAGATACTGCCCTGCAACATCATTATTCTCAAAGTAGAACAGATTACCGGTAGGCATTATCTTGAATTTTTGAGCTTCTTCCTGCAATGTTGCCTTTGAGCCTGTAGAATGTTCAACCTGTGTCAAATATGTACCCGTTGCAGTCTTTACGGTATATACACCGGGGATGATATTAGAGTACTCTACAAGTGAAAAACGCAATCTTTTAGCACCAGTATTATCTCCTTCGGCATTATTGTAGATAGGCGCACCGGATGTTATACTGTTATTATTATCCCAACCGATATAATTGCTAGCATCCTTGGCAATGGTCAAGCTATTTATATCATTCTCCTCGGCTGTTATAATCCACTCATAAGCATTTGCAGCAATCACAGCGTTCCAATTACGAGAACCCACCGCTACATATGTATCGTTGACATTCTTCATTTTGTATTTGCCATTGCTACCATCCTCGAAATAGATTATACAAGGCTTTGCACTAAGGCTGATGTTGTTAGTTACAGCACCGGCATTAGGCTCATTGATACCCAATGTTTGGATATCCAAGTACAGCCCTGTCGTATTCTCTTTCAAAGCATACTTTGTGCCTGAAACCGGTGCAAATTGTGCCAACGATGCCGTTATGCTGAACAGCGCGAGCAACAAGGTTAATAAGAAGTTCTTTTTCATAATCGGTGTGTATATATTTATTTTTTTTGTTTTCTCTTGTTCTTTTGCCATAGGGCAAAAATCCTTTAATTTGCAAATTTAATTATTTATAATTAATATTTTACATCTTTTTTTGATTTTTTGGTTCTTGTGTTTGCGCATTTTTTTTGCAATTTTTGACAAGTGTTGCCGTGTCCGGGTGTGAAAAAGCCCCATCCGATAGGGGACGGGGCAGATGTGTATTTGTTTGTTTTTTCACTATTGTTTACAACTCCATCAGTATGCGGAAATTGATGAGCCTGCCGGTGAGGTAGTTGGGCACCGCGTAGTTGTGGTTGTTGATGTCCTTTACCCAGTAATAGGAGTTTACGTTGTTGATACCCAGCAGGTTGAATGCGTCTATTCCAAGCCATATATTCTTGAAATACTGTCGCACTCCGGTGCGGTAGTATCTCTCCTCGTTGTTGAGCAGCCTGTATGACATTCCGATGTCTACACGGCGGTATGCCGGGGCGTTGAAGACGTGTTTCTCGCGTCCGCTATGGGGCGGGCCGAACGGCAGTCCGTCGGCGTATGTGCCCTGAAGGCTCATTTTCCAACGGTCGGTGCCGGGGAAGAAGTCTGTGAAATAGAGCGATGCGCAGAACCGGCTGTTGGTGGGGCGCGGTATCCAGTCACCGCCTTTGATTTTTTCCTTTGTATCCATTACCGAGAAGGTGAGCCAGGAGTCGGTGCCGGGCACAAATTCTCCGAAGAGTTTCAGGTCGAGGCCGGTGGCATATCCTTTGGCGCAGTTCTCGCCATAGTAGACGATGCGCACGTTGTCGATATTGTATGGAATGAGATTGTCGAGTTTCTTGTAATAGGCCTCGGCGGTGAACTTGAAGGGGCGTCCGTATATGCTGAAGTGGTAGTCGCATCCCAATACAAAGTGTATCGAACGCTGCGATTTTATGTTTTTGTTGAGCGTTACGGTGGTTATGCCTTCGACAGTCGTGGTGTCTCGCATCTCCTTGTAGAACGGTGTCTGGTAGTAGACTCCTGTGGCAAACCGGAATGTGAGGTCGTCGCAGAACTTGGGGACGAGCCCTATGCTTGCACGCGGCGAGAAGATTACTTCGTTGTTCCAGCCCCCCCACGACAGGCGCGCGCCTGCATTGATGGAGATGAGGCCGATGCTGCAGTTGAGCTTGTATGTGTCCTGCACGTAGGCGCTGATGTGGTTGCTTGTGTAGGCGCTGCTCGATGTGAGGCTGTAGACGGGGCGAAGGCCATCAGGTGCAACGGGTACATTGTATCCGAGCGAGTCGCGCAGCTCCCATTCGCGTTGCTTGTCATTGAACGATTCGCGTTTCCAGTCTATGCCCCAGCGCAGGTCGTTGGAGCCAAGGTAGTGCTTGCCGGTGAACGATGCTGTCTGCACGTTGGCTTTCAGGTAGTTGCGCGCGTGTTCCATATATCGTCCGACGCCCATTGTCTGGTCGGTGTTTATCTCGTCGAGCCAGTATTCGCCAATGATGTCGTATGTCTCGCTCTCGTCGGTTTGGAACGCCGATGCCTGCAGCGTGAACTGGTGGTATTCGTTTGGCGTGAAATTGAGTGCTGCTGCACCGAAGAAGGTACGGAAAAGGTCGCTCTCCCAACCGTCGAAATAGACCTTGAACTCCTTGACATCCTCGAGTGTTCCGAAACTGGTTGTGCGGCCGCTCGGGGTGAACTTGTAGGTGTTTTGTGATATGTTGCCGATGATGCTGAAATTGAGCTTGTCGGTAATGCGCCAGTCGAGGTAGGCCTGGTAGTCGATGAAGTTTGGCTTGTATTCGCCTTTGGTGTCGAACGTACCGAACAGGTAGCTGTTGCTCTTGTAACGTACCGAGTTCGAAATGCTTATCCTGTTGTTGCCCCAGCCGATGTATGCGCTGGCGCCGAGAAGGCTTGCCGAAACGGTGCTCTCGAATTCGCGTGGCTTGCGGTATGTTACATCGAGCACCGACGACATCTTGTCGCCGTATTTCGCCTCGAAACCGCCGGTGGAGAACTCTACGGCGCTTACCATATCGGGGTTGAGGAAGCTCAATCCCTCCTGTTGCCCGGCGCGGATGAGCAGTGGCCTGTAGACCTCGATGCCGTTCACGTATACGCTGTTCTCGTCGAAATTGCCGCCACGCACATTGTACTGCGAGCTCAATTCGTTGTGCGAGCTGACGCCGGCCTGCGACTTTATGAGGTCTTCAATTGCACTGCCGCTTGCCGATGGCTGCAGGCGCAGCTTGTCGGGCAGCTCTATCTTCTGCGTGCCGCCCATCTGCTTCTGCTTGTCGACAACCACAACCTCCTGCAGCGATATGTCGAGCGAGGGGAGTGTCACGTTTACAACCAGTGTGTCCGTGGGGTTCTTGAAGGTGCGCTTGCGTGTCTGGTAACCGACCATCGTGTATATGAGGGTGAGGCTGTCCCTGCTTTCGCAGGTGAGGGTATAGTAGCCGTTGAGGTCGGCGACGGTGCCTTTGGCTTCGCCCAAGACGCCGACGGTAGCTATTTCAATAGGGTTGTGGTTCTCGTCGGTGATGCGCCCCTTGAAGGTGACATTCTGTGCTGCGGCTCCGACTGAGACAAGTATGAATAGCAATAGTGATATGAGTGTCCTCAACTTCATCCTCTTTCTGCAGGGTATTTCTCTCTACTAACGCATTTTTTCGGCTAAACGTATATCCTGCGCAAAATTTTATTTACCCAGTTCCATTTGAAATGGTACCAGCGTAGCGTGCCTACCTGCTTGCCGCCGTAGTTGAGCAGGGTGTTCAGGAATTTGCGCTTGAAGAGCGGCAGCGCCCTTGCCTCAAGGAACTCGAAATGGTCGAACCCTTCTTTGTGGGCGTCGGTTATGGCTGCCCAAATGGCCATTATGCCGGGGTAGAGGAGTGGGTAGCGCTTGCGCAAGCCGCAACTGAAGGCGAGGCTGGCACGTCCCTTTTCATATAGGCATAGCGAACTGCCGATGATTCTCTCCTTGTGCTTGACAATGAAAAGCTTTGCCTGGTCGGAGAGTGTGCCGTCGGGGGCGTAGAGCGTTGAACGGAGTGCCTTTTCGCGCGGCAGGCGGCGTTGTATCTTGCTGCGGTAGTAGTTGCGGAGCAGGGTGAGCCCTTCGCTAATCTCCTGCGGTGTTGTGGCGCGGTGACTTGTGACACCGCTGTTCTCGGCCTTGCGTATGTGTGCCTTGTAGGCGCGGGTGAGTCTTTCGTGAGGCTCTTTGCTGTGCAGTGAGATGTAGAGACGCTGGTCGCGAAGGGGAATGAAATCGTGCTTGCTGAGTGTTCCGTATGCAAAGCGCGAATCTTCGACATTAAGCAGCTCTATGAATGTGTGACGGAAATCGAACATATCGAAAATCCTCTCAAGGAAGGCTGCGAATATCTTCTCGCGCTCCTCTTTGGTGCAGTTGTAAACCCCCTCGCCGTTGATGCTGTACCAGTAGCTGAGAACCGGAGGGATGAGGCGCAGCCTGCGTCTTTTTGAAATTAGGAGGTGTCCAATCTCCTTTCCTTCGTCGTTGTATCCCACGAGCATATATGGCTTGATTCCTCTGCTACGCTCAATAACACGGAACATCATCACCGAGTGGAGTATGCTCCCCTCGATGAGTGTCGGTATTGTCTTGCTCTTGGTGTATATCTCTATGCGCACGGCTTTTCCCCCTGTTTTTGCCTTGTAAAGTTAGTTAAAAAAGAAATAATTTGCTACCTTTGCTGTCCTATTTTATATATTTTAATGTTTGCCGGTGTTGCCCGGCTGTTTATAATGGAGATGGAGAATAAGGATATATATATATTGGCTATCGAGTCGTCGTGTGACGATACGTCGGCGGCTGTGATGCGTGGCGATACGGTGTTGTCGAATGTCACTGCAAGCCAGGCTGTCCACGAACAGTACGGCGGTGTTGTGCCCGAGCTTGCTTCGCGTGCACACGAGCAGAATATCGTTCCGGTGGTTGACGCGGCGCTCAAACGGGCCGGCATTGCCAAGGAACAGCTTGCTGCAATAGCCTTTACCCGTGGCCCCGGGCTTATGGGCTCGCTTCTTGTGGGTGTGTCGTTTGCCAAGGGGCTGGCTGCGTCGTTGCGCATTCCAATGGTCGAGGTTAACCATTTACAAGGGCACATTCTGGCGCATTTTATAAAGGAACCCGATGTGGAACACAAGGCTCCAGAATATCCCTATCTTTGTCTTGTCGTGTCGGGCGGCAATTCGCAGATTGTGAGGGTAAACAGCTATAAGGATATGGAAATCGTGGGGCAGACAATTGATGATGCGGCAGGCGAGGCTCTCGACAAGTGTGCCAAAGTTATGGGGCTCGGCTACCCGGGCGGCCCTATCATCGACCGCTTGGCGCGTCAGGGTAATCCTGCGGCCTACAGCTTCAGCAAGCCTCATATTCCGGGCTTTGACTATAGCTTCAGCGGGTTGAAGACATCGTTCCTCTACACACTCCGCAAACTGGTTGCCGATGACGAGAACTATGTAGAAAAACACAAGGAGGATTTGGCTGCTTCGTTCGAGGCTACTGTCGTTGCTGTGCTTATGGATAAGCTCTACAAGGCATCAAAAGCGCTTGGCATCAAACGCATTGCCCTTTCGGGTGGTGTGTCGGCAAACACGGCTCTGCGCCAGGCTTTCCACGACTATTCGCGCCGTTACGGCTGGGATATCTTTATACCTAAATTCGGCTTTACGACCGACAATGCGGCGATGATAGGAATTGTCGGCTATTACAAATATCTGGACAACGATTTTTGCGCGATGGATATGCCGGCATTCTCGCGTACAACTATATAATATATAAAAATGTGTGAGGCGCAGAGTACAGCCCTGTTGGCTGCAGAAGTTGTTGCGGAACTTTGCAGGTGCCAGATGACAGTTGCGACGGCCGAGAGCTGTACGGGCGGGGCAATAGCTGCGGCAATAACCTCGGTTGCGGGTAGCTCCGACGTCTTTAAAGGCTCGGTAGTTGCCTACTCCAACGACGTTAAGCACAGGGTATTGGGTGTTGCGCAGGAGATTTTGGACAGCGAGGGAGCGGTGAGTGCCGCCACCGTCGAGGCAATGGCCGTGGGCGTGCAGCGTCTCATTGGGAGCCATTGTGCCGTGGCAACGTCGGGCATAGCAGGGCCCGGAGGCGCTGTTCCCGGAAAACCCGTCGGCACAGTGTGGGTGGCAATTGTTGTCGGGGACAAACGCATCGTACGCTTGCTAACGTTGCAAGACAAAGGCCGCGAAAATAACATTT